>JADGRK010000366.1 GCA_017880985.1 Rhodoferax sp.
GTATGTGGCCTCCGGCATCACCAAGATGGGCATTACCGAGCTGACGGTGGCGGTCTGGCCGTGGCTGCTGGCAATGCTGGGCTTCCTGATGATAGTGACCTACTGGCCGTCCCTGTCAATCTGGTTACCGCACATGTTGGGGATGATATAGCGCCGCTTAGGCGTCACGCTCATGGCTGAGCGTCTTCCTTGCGCATCAGCGTACTCTTGCCAAACAGGCTTTCGATCAAATCGACCGCCAGCTCGGCAGTCTGGTTGCGTACGTCCAGCGCCGGATTCAGCTCCACCAGGTCGAGCGAAGCCAGACGGCCGGTGTCGGCAATCATTTCCATGCACAACTGGGCCTCGCGGTAGGTCGGACCACCGCGCACCGTGGTCCCGACGCCAGGCGCGTCTGCCGGGTCGAGAAAATCAACGTCCAGACTGACATGCAAATGGGTGTTGGCATCGACCAGCGCCAAGGCCAGTTCCATCGCGTTGCGCATGCCCATCTCATCGATGTAACGCATATCGAAGACTTCAATGCCGATGTCATGCACCAGACGCTTTTCGCCGACATCGACGCTGCGAATACCGATCTGGCGAATCTGTTTTGGATTCAGTGCGGGCACGTGGCCACCGATTTCAATCAGCGCCTGCGGGCCATGTCCGCACAGACAGGCCACCGGCATGCCATGGATATTGCCGCTGGGCGTGAGCGTGGCGGTGTTGAAGTCGGCGTGCGCGTCAAACCACAGGACGCGCAACTTTTTGCCCTGGTCGCGGCAGTGACGGGCTACCGCGCTGATGGAGCCGATGGCCAGGCTATGGTCGCCGCCCAGCGTGATGGGCAAACGACCCGCCTGGAGTTCGGCATAAGTGGCGTCGTGCAGCAACTGGTTCCATTGCACCACTTGGGGCAAGTGGCGAAATCCGTTAACGGCGACTTCCCAGGGATTGGCCGGGCCGCTCAGGTTGCCGCAGTCTTTTACATTGACACCAAATTGGGCAATGGCTTGCGCGATGCCGGCCACGCGCAGCGCTTCAGGCCCCATGCGGGCACCCAGCATGCCGGCTCCGATATCGGTCGGCACCCCGATCAGGCTGACACCCCCGGCGGCAAGGCTGAAAGCAGGCAAGGGGCTCATGCGGCCAGCGCCAGCGCGCCAATGCCAGGCCGGATCAGACTGAACAGGTCTTTCGGATCAGCCAACTCCGGAATCAGCGACACCGATTGACCCAAGCCCAGCTCACCAGCGGCATCACGCATGAAACGCAATGCCGAATAGTCTTCCAGTGCAAAACCGACGGAATCAAACAGTGTGACCTGGTGCTCGGAGGTCCGGCCCGGCGCCTGGTGGCGCAGCACCTGCCAGAGTTCGGTCACGGCAAAATCAGTCGGCAGTTGTTGCAGATCACCTTCAATCCGGGTTTGCGGCTCGTACTGGACAAAAACGGTGGCACCGCGCAACACGTCCGGGTGCAGCTCGGTCTTGCCGGGGCAGTCGCCACCGACACCATTGATATGCATCCCGGGCTCGATCATGTCAGGTGTGAGGATGGTGGCGTTGGTTTTGTCGGCGGTCACGGTGGTCACTATATCTGAGCCGCGCACCGCAGCGGCCGTGTTTTCGCACCGCACCAGGCGAAGCGCGGTATGCCCCAGGTTGCGGACCAGTTTTTCGGTCGCGGCGCGGTCAATATCGAACAAGCGGATTTCTTCGATGCCCAGCAAATGGTGAAATGCCAAGGCTTGGAATTCGCTTTGCGCGCCGTTGCCGATCAGCGCCATGGATTTGCTGTTTCGGCGGGCCAGCACGCGCGCGGCCACCGCCGACATGGCCGCCGTGCGCAGCGCGGTGGTCAAAG
Organism: Rhodoferax sp.; assembly: GCA_017880985.1. GTDB lineage: Bacteria > Pseudomonadota > Gammaproteobacteria > Burkholderiales > Burkholderiaceae_C > Rhodoferax. Next base: position 1,849 of record JADGRK010000366.1, read on the forward strand.
TCAACTCGCTGAGCAGCAGCGGAATGCCGGTGTCCACCTCAGCCAGAACGCCAAACGCCATGACGGTCGGCAAACTGACCAGATGATTCCGGGGGTGGCCGTTGACATATTTGAAGGCATAGGTGCTGGCGTCCGCGATCGGCATGAGCTCGATCACGCCGTCTTTGGAGTGGCTGGCCACACGGGCGCATTTGTCAAAATCGGGCCAGCGCACGTAGTCCGCACGAATGTAGTCCGCCATGCGGTGCAAGGTCTGCGCCACACCGAGGTGGCTGACAATGGTGCGAACCTCCTCGACGCTGAGAAACTGGGTCTGGACCGTTGCGGAATGTTTCATGATAGGAGTCTCCGGTGGATCTGAAGTAGTTTCCCAACAGGGCATGGCAATGTAAATCGGCAGTATTGCTACGTTTTTGATACATTTTTATCATTTAGCCAACAATAAATGTCAGAATGCCAACATGGATGCCACTGATCACAAACTGTTGGCGCTCTTGCGCAAGGACGCCCGCACCCCTATTGCCACGCTGGCAAACAAGCTTGGCGTGTCGCGTGGCACGGTGACCAACCGGGTGACCAAGCTCGAAGACGCCGGCATCATCGTCGGCTATACCGTGCGCCTGCGCCCGGATGCACAGCCCACTGAAATCAGCGCCTGGATGAGTGTGGCGGTGCAGGGCAACGAGACCCGCGCCGTCATCGCCAGCCTGCTCGGCGAGCCCGGTGTCGCAACGTTGCATGACACCAATGGCCGCTGGGACCTGCTGGCCGAACTGCGCGCCGCCAACCTGGCCGAGTTGTCGCATGTGCTGGAGCGCATCCGGCTGATTCGCGGCATCAGCAGCAGCGAGACCAGCATTCACCTCGAAACTTACCGCCTGCCATGAGTGACGCTGCGGCGCGAGCCATCAGCTCATGGTCATGAGTTGCGCGTTGCCGCCCGCTGCGGCGGTATTGGTGCTGATGCTTTGCTCGTGCATCAGTGCGCTCAGGTCATAGCGTGCACCAGCTGCCAACTGCGCCGGTGCCAGGCTTTCAATCCGCACGATAGCACCGGCCCGCTGCGCCACCTGGGGCGACAGGGCCTGCAATGCGTCGCCATCGCCCTCAAACAGCATGGCGCTCAAATGCGGCTCGCTGCGCAATTGATCTGCGCTGCGCTGCTGCACGAAGCGCAGCACCTCGGCGGGCAGCGTGTTGAGCATGCGCTCCACGGCACTGTCGCTGGCGGATGTTTCGATCCAGCACGGGTTGCCGCTGGCCAGGGCCGCTGCCACCTGGTGCAAAAGCCCAAGCGCCGTTTGCGGCACGGCCCAGACCGCGCCACGCGG
>JADGRK010000367.1 GCA_017880985.1 Rhodoferax sp.
CATGGTCATTTTGGGCATCGACGTTGTGGCGGTGAGGGACTGGTTCGCAGCGGAAGCGGTCATAGGGGCTACGACTGCGAATGGCTCTTGACGACGGCAAGCAGGTATTCGCACGAGAGTTCTGCGTCCAGATTAGACCTCAGCCGCAGAATCGAATTTGACTACTGTGTGTGGTGGGACTACAGTGCTCCCATAACAGTCACCGGCGGGGCAAAATCATGATGAAATATCGACTATTCCGTGCTGCTGCCATCATCGCAATCTGCTTCTTTTCAGTTGTGACATCGACTCAACACGCATTCGCCCAAGCGCCGAATATTCCGCTCGCAGATAACGTCACTGGTGTGTGGAAAGGGTCACGCAGCCATACGCTGGCCGCTTCCATGGAGGTTATATCCACGGAGGTTTCATTTGACCTCCAGCAGTCTGGAGACAAGATAGTTGGAACTGCGCGCTGGGGCCTATCGCCCTCCGAAATTAGTGGCACGGGTGGCCCGCTTCAAGGAGTCAAGTCGGGGAACAAAATCACTTTTCAGGTTCCCAGTCAATCCTGCACAGGAGAGGTTCAGCTATCTGGCGATGAATTACGCGGCAGCCTATTTGGCACACACACAGATGAACTTGTTCTTCGGAGAGAGAAGTAGTTCGCCTGCATGGACGATGAACCCGGGCAAACTCAACCGCAATCGAAGTCGAATGACTGCAGCGAGTCTGTGGCCGAAGGTCAACTTTCTCGGAAGCTGACATTCAGATTGAAGGTCTGCAATGGAGCGGGACGTACTTCGGCAGTGCAGCGAAAGCCGACGGTCACGAGTACCCGCTTTCTGGAAGTCTAGTCTGGCAGTTTTAGTGCATCTGCCACTCGCGCCACAATCGAGAGCACCGTGGCTATCGGCAGTAAACGACCGCTCTTGCAAAAGTCAACCAGGTCTTTACCTTTGAGAAACTCCATGGCGATGTAGGCCAGATCATGTTCTTCGCCGACGTCAAATATCGTGACAATGTTCTGGTGTTGCAGGCGGCCCGCGGTCTCTGCCTCGCGGAAAAAACGTTCACGGGCATCCACCAAGCCTTGGCCTTCGAACTCCTTAGCCAGGGCCATGGTCTTGATCGCGACCACCCGTCCGATCCTGGGATCATGGCCCAAATACACAACTCCCATGGCACCTTTGCCAAGTGTTTTTTCAATCTGATAGCGTCCCAGCGTTGTATTTTCGACCGCACTACCGGCGAGCGTCACGGCCCCCACCGGAGGCGAGTCGGTGCTGAATGACACCGCCGTATCTGACAAGTTCCTGGCCCGGTTCAATTTCAACTTGAGGTCTTTGTAATCTTTCTTATAGGCTGCCATGTGTTCGAATACCGCGTGGGCCTGGTTGAATTGACGGCCGCGCTCAAATTCAAGCCCCAGACTGTACAAATTGTCCATGATGCTGTCGCCCAAGGGCACTTGCTTTAATCGATCAAACGCCATATCGAGTTGACCCTGTCCTTGCAGGGCAAGCCCCAACATGCGGTTGGCGCCAGCGGGATTCTGATTCGACACGGTCTTGGCCTGTCCTGCCACAAGGAAGCGTTGCGTCATCAATGCCAGATAGCCGATCGGCAGCAGTGCGGCGGGAAAAACCAGTTTGAACCACAGCGCCGCACCGGATAGCAAACTGAACTCGATGCCTAACAAAGCCGCAAGGAGCAAGAAAGTAATCAGCGCAGCCAGACCCGCAGACAAGCGGGGTAGTGCCACGACAATGTAAGCCGCCACCAGCAAAAATACACCCAGTGTGGCCCAAGCTCCCCAGCCTGGCTGAACGAAGAAGTGCTGGTTCAAGATGCTCGATATAACGTTGGCAATCACCTCAGCCGACGACAGGGCCGGGTTGCCAGGCATTGGAAACTGGGTGCCCATAGCCGCTGCCGTGGCACCAATCACAACAATCTTGTTGGCGTACATGGATGCCGGAATCTTGCCGCTGAATACGTCGTAAAAAGAGTCTACGGCAAAAGCCGGCTTGCCGCCATGCGCCTTGTAGAACTGCGGCAACATGCGTGCCGCCCCATCCGTCTTGATTTGCAGCTTTCCGATTTGCACCGATTCGCCGACCTTGAGCTTGAGGTCGGCGGCTGTCAAATCAAGGCTCTTGAGAGCCGCCAGAAGCGCAATCGAAGGCACCGCTTTGCCATAGTAATTTACCAGTAGCGCCTCCTGCCGGACGGCACCATCGACATCCTGCACCTGATTGAGGTGGTCGACACCGGCAGCGGCCGTGCCAAGGCTTTCGATCGGTTGCCGCGTCTTAATTGCCGCCACGGAGAAACCCGTGTTTTCATCGAGCGCGCTTTTCAGTGCAAATGCGGGCAAAGGGGCGTCGGGCTTGTCCTGCGGTTCGCCAAGCCTGAAAATTGAAGGAATGACGACATTGCCGGCGTTCTTTATGCTGCTCGCGAGTTGGCCGTCGCTATCCAGAGTGGCCTCGGCCTGGGCAATCAAAGCGGCCAGTTTGGCATCGTCCGGCCTCGACAGCTGCTTGATTTGCCGAATGAAGCTCAAGCCACGGTCGAGTTGGGGTTCAAAAAAAGACGCCGTATAAACAATGGTTTTTGCTTTGGCTGCGGCGAGCTGGTCGATCAGCCTGGCGTGCACGTTCCGCGGCCAGGGCCAAGGACCGATGGTGGCGATGCTCTGGTCATCAATGGCAATGATGGCGATCCGGCTGGAGGGAGCGCGCGCGCTGCTGGCGCCGGCAAAGTCATAGAAACGCAGCTCCAGCGTGGCGATCACGTCGGTAGTGAGGTGAAACGCAATACAGCCGCCACAACAAGGAAACCGGCGAACCAGTCTGCGCGTAATAAATGACCCAGCTTCGATGAGGAAGAGATTGCCACGACTGCCTTTGTCCAAATTGCCAATCCAGAAAAGGTGGCCAGCACCACCTCCCCCACGACAGCCTTGGCTGGATGCCAAAGTAAGGCCGCAACCTTAGCAGACGCTGTGCTCGCCGACAAGTGAGTAAAACACAAGCCCCTGTCGTTTTATTGCGAAAGTCGGGTTCTCAGTGGTCCGCCAGATGCGCCTTGTGCTGGCGATTCTGGAGTGCTCGTCCCAGTCCGACGACCAATACGGCACCGGCTAACGCAGCGATGTAATGCAGCGACGGGAACCCCGCCAGCGTGTCTTTTAA
>JADGRK010000368.1 GCA_017880985.1 Rhodoferax sp.
ATCTTTTCTGCAAAAGCGGCGCCGCTGGCAGCAGTGTCAATGACGGGTAAATCGCTCATGGCGCCAATGCTGGCTGCGTGGGCTGAACCCTCAAACCGGGATTCGGCTCAGGCTGGCCGCGTCTCCACAAAGCTCGCGCGCTGCATCAGTTTGCCTTGCAGCCTGGCCAGGTTGGGGTAATCGGTGCGCCAGTCAATTTCCGGAAAACGGAAGTCCAGATAACCCAGGGCACAACCGACGGCGACATCCGCCAGGGTGAAGTGAACGCCAGCACAAAATGGTTTTTCACCCAGGCCCCGGCTCATGGCCCGCAAAGACGCATGTACCTTGCCCAATTGACGCTCGATCCAGGCCGGGCAGCGTTGCGCATCGGTGCGCCCGCCCCAGGTGGCTTCCAGTCGCGCCAAAATGGCGGCATCGAGCACACCGTCGGCCAATGTTTCCCAGGTCTTGATCTCGGCGCGCTCGCGACCGACCGAGGGAATCAATTTGCCCACCGGTGACAAAGTGTCAAGGTATTCGACAATCACACTCGAGTCAAACAGCGCATCCGACCCTTCCATGATCAGGCAGGGTACTTTGCCAAGCGGGTTGGACTCGGTGATTGTGGTCTGAGCCGCCCACACGTCCTCGGTCACAAAAACATAATCGAGTTTTTTCTCAATCATGACGATGCGCACTTTACGCACATAGGGGCTGGTGTTGGATCCGATTAATTTCATAGGCCGTCTATTGTTACAAAGCGTTCATTCTATACATCCGCTCGCAACCTACAATCTGCCCCATGAATTTCTCACCTATTTCAGCTCTTTCCCCGCTTGATGGCCGCTATGCCGCCAAGCTTGCCAAACTTCGTCCACTGATGAGCGAGCAGGGCTACATGCAGCGCCGTGTTCAGGTTGAAGTGGTCTGGTTCATCGCCCTGAGCGATTGCGGCTTTGCCGAGTTCAAGCCGCTTTCTCCAGGAGCACGTACTTACTTGCTGGGTCTGTTCAAACATTTCACCGAAGCCGACGCCGAAGCCATCAAGGTGATCGAGAAGACCACCAACCATGACGTCAAGGCGGTGGAATACTGGATCAAGTCCAGGTTTGAAGCGCGCCCCGAATTGGTGGCCGCCCAGGAGTTCGTGCACTTTGCCTGCACCAGTGAAGACATCAACAACACCAGCCACGCGCTACAACTCAAATACGCTAGTGACCTGGTGCTGCTGCCGACGCTGGACGCCATCATCACCAAGTTGCGCGAGATGGCACACAGCTTTGCCGACGTTGCCATGCTCAGCCGCACCCACGGCCAGACCGCCAGCCCGACCACCGTGGGCAAAGAGATTGCCAACGTGGTGGTGCGGCTGGTGACGGCACGCGAAAAGATTGCCAGCATCAAGCTGCTTGCCAAGATCAATGGCGCGGTCGGCAACTACAACGCCCACCTCATAGCCTGGCCCGACTTTGACTGGGAAGCCTTCGCGCGCCGCGTGGTGGAAACACCCGAGCCATTGGGCTTGGGGCTGACTTTTCAGCCATACAGCATCCAGATCGAGCCGCACGACTACATGGCCGAACTATTTGACGCGGTGGCACGCGCCAACACGATCCTGATCGACTGGTCGCGCGACGTCTGGGGCTATGTCTCGCTGGGATATTTCAAGCAAAAGCTGCGTGAGGGTGAAGTGGGATCGAGCACCATGCCGCACAAAGTCAACCCGATTGATTTCGAGAACGCCGAAGGCAACCTCGGGCTGGCCAACGCACTGTTGCGCCACCTGAGCGAAAAGTTACCCATCAGTCGCTGGCAGCGCGACCTCTCCGATTCCACCGTACTGCGCAACATGGGTGTGGCCCTCGGTTACGCGGCACTGGCCTATCAGGCACTGACGGCGGGCCTGAACAAGCTTGAGATCAATCAGGGCGCGATTGCCGCCGACCTCGATGCCTCCTGGGAAGTGCTGGCCGAGCCGATCCAGACCGTGATGCGCCGCTTTGGCCTGCCCCAACCCTATGAGCAGCTCAAAAAATTCACCCGTGGCGCGCCCATGACGCGCGAGCTGATGCAGGGCTTCATTGCCAAACTTGAAATTCCGGACGCAGAGAAAACGCGTCTGCTGGCCTTGACGCCAGGAAGCTACATCGGCAAGGCGGCCGAGCTGGCACGACGCGTCTAGCGCAAGCGCCACTGCCCATGGCCACCAAATCCACCATTTTCAAAGCCAGTCTGCAAATTGCCGACATTGACCACGCCTATTACGCCGACCACGCACTCACGCTGGCGCGCCACCCGAGCGAGACTGACGAACGCATGATGCTGCGGCTATGTGCGCTGGCCTTGCAGGCGCACAAGCTGCAAACGGTGTGCGGCGGCGACGGCACGCTCAGCTTTGGCGCCGGACTGTCGGATCCGGATGAGCCCGACGTCTGGCTGCGCGACTACACCGGGCGCACGCGGCTCTGGATTGAAGTCGGTCAACCCGAAGACAAGCCGCTGCTCAAAGCCTGTGGCAAGGCCGATGCGGTGGTGCTGTACTGCTTTGGCCAGGCCGCTGAAATCTGGTGGCGCTCCATGCAAGCGAAACTGGCCCGTCCCGAAAACCTGCAAGTGTGGCGCATTCCCGCCGCTGCTGCCCAGGCCTTCCAGGTTATACAGGGCGCCGTGCCCCTGGGCGCGCATACCCCGCAGCGCCACCGTGCAGCCGTACATCGAGCCGATCACATTCGTCTCGATCACACAGCGCGCATCTTGCGGGTCCAGATCCCAGTAATCGTTGCGGGCGTTGGAGACCCCGGCGTTATTGATCCAGATATCCACGTCGCCAAAGCGGGCACGAGCGGCGTCCCACAACGCCTGCAATTCCTGGATGTGGGTGACGTTGCAAGGAAAGCCTGTTATACGCCCGGCTGCGTGGCGGGCAGCCAGGTCGGCCACGGCCCGGTCTACGGATGCCTGGGCGCGCCCGCTGATCATCACCTGGCAGCCCAGGGCCAGGAATGCGTCTGCCAACCCAAACCCGATGCCGCGCGTGCTGCCGGTAATTACGATAGACTTCATCATTGCTCCTGATCGGATCGTTTGTTTTGATTTTACCCCAACCCCGCCGGGGTTATAATAATCAGAGATGACACCGGAAAATTTGCTCGCCATTGACTGCGGTACCCAGAGCGTGCGCGCTCTGCTGTT
>JADGRK010000369.1 GCA_017880985.1 Rhodoferax sp.
AGTCGACACGGCTCTGGTCAATCTGGACGGTGTTGGCTACCTGACGTCGGCGCGGCCTTTGCACCAATCTGGTTGGCGTTTGCTGGTGCTCGACGAGGTGGCGCCGGTGCGTGCTGCTGCGCGCACTCTTGCCGTGACCGCCGCGCTGGGCGCAGCGGTGCTGGTATTGCTGGCACTGGTGCTGTGGCAGCGTCAGCGTGCGGTGCGTCAAAAGCTCGCCAGCCGAACTACCCTACAGGCGGCACATGACAGTCTGGAATCCAAGGTGGTGGCGCGCACCGCTGAGTTGCGCAGCACGGTGGCATTGCTGGGCGAAGAGGTGGAAGTGCGCAAGGCGTTCGAGTCCGATCTGCGAGCCACGCAGAGCGAACTCGTGCACGCCGGAAAAATGGCGGCACTGGGACAAATGTCGGCCGGCGTGGTGCACGAACTCAACCAGCCGCTGGGCGCCTTGCGCACGTTGTCCGACAACGCCTGCGTGTTGCTCGATCAGGATCGGCTGAGTGACGTGCGTGGCAATCTGCAGCGCATTGCACACCTGGTGGATCGCCTCGGACGCCTGACCTACCAACTTAAGGCTTTTGCCCATAAAGCCAGCTCTCAGTGTGTGCCTGTGGTGTTGCAGCAGGTGATTGCCAACGCGCAGTTTCTGGTGTCCCAGCGTCTGCGCGATAACGGCGTGGAATTGGTGGTGCAGGTGCAGCCCCTCGACCTGGCTGCAGTGGCCGAAGGGGCGCGCTTGGAACAGGTGCTGGTCAATCTGATGGGTAACGCCATTGACGCCATGCTGGCCTCGCCGCTGCGATGCCTGCGAGTGGAGGCGAGCGTCGTCGGCACGGCCCTGGATCACTGTCTGATCCGGGTCAGCGACACCGGCCCCGGCGTTCGCGGCGATATCCTGCCCCGACTGTTTGAACCTTTCATCACCAGTAAACCGGCCGGCGCCGGTTTGGGACTGGGCTTGATGATCTCGGCGCACATTGTGCGCGAGTTCGGTGGCAGCCTGCGGGTCTGCCAAATGGACGGTGCGGGTGCCTGCTTTGAAATTGAATTGCTGCGGGCAAAAAATACAGGAGATTGAAATAAATGAGTGACGCAAAGGCAATCCGGGTGATTTTCGTCGAGGACGACGCCGATGTGCGCATGGGAAGCGCACAGGCGCTGACTTTGGCCGGGCTCACTGTTGACAGCTTTGCCTCGGTTGAGGAAGCGCGCTCACGCATTCGGATCGGTGTGCCGGCCGTTGTGCTGAGCGATGTCAAGCTGCCGGGCATGACGGGTACCGAATGGCTGAGCGAGATCCGCGCCATCGATGCCGAGTTGCCGGTGATTCTGGTTACCGGTCACGGCGATATTGCCATGGCCGTGGAGGCAATGCGCCAAGGTGCCTACGACTTCATCGAGAAACCATTTCCTTCGGAATACCTTGTCGCGGTAGTGCGTCGCGCCGCTGAAAAGCGTTATCTGACGCTACAGGTGCAGGCGCTACGCGACCAGCTGGAGAACTGGCATGGCATCGAAGCCGTGCTGCTGGGGCGTTCGGCGCAGATGCAGCAGGTGCGCCGCACGGTACTGACCCTGGCGGCTACGTCGGCTGACGTCGTGGTCTACGGCGAGACCGGAACCGGCAAAGACCTGGTGGCGCGCTGCCTGCATGAACACAGTGACCGGCGCCGCGCCAACTATGTGCCGCTGAATTGCGGTGGCATGTCCGAGGCCTTGGCCGAGAGCGAATTGTTTGGGCACGAAGTGGGCTCCTTCACCGGCGCCACACGGGTTCGCGTCGGCAAGTTCGAACACGCCCACGGCGGCACCCTGTTCCTCGACGAAATCGAGAGCATGCCGATGGCCGTGCAGATCAAGTTCCTGCGCGCCTTGCAGGAACGCAGCGTCGAGCGCATCGGCTCCAACAAGGCGATACCGATCGATTGCCGCGTGATCGCCGCCGCCAAGGAAGACTTGAAAGTCCTCAGCGACAGGCAAAAATTCCGTGCCGATTTGTACTACCGCATCGGCGTCGCCTTTGTCGAGTTGCCGCCCTTGCGTGAGCGGCGTGAGGATATCCCGCTGCTGTTCGAACATTTCATGCTGCTGGCCGCGAGCCGCTATGAACGTGCCAGCCCCACGCTCAGCAGCTCGCAGTTGGCCGAGTTGATGGCGCATGCCTGGCCCGGCAATGTGCGCGAGCTGCGCAATGTGGCGGACCGCTTCGTGCTCGGCTTGCTGGGGGAGCGCCTGAACCTGACGCTGGAGGGGCACGCATTGTCGAGCAGCCTGCCGGAGCAAATCGAGCACTTTGAGCGCACCCTGATTACGGAAGAACTAAGACGGCATCACGGCGACGTGGCGCAGACGACCAAGGCACTGGGTCTGCCCAAGCAGACCTTGTACGACAAGCTGCGCCGACTGCGAATTTCAACTGACGAGTTCAGGCATGACGGTTGAGGGCCAGTCAAACTCAACTTGGCAGCTTTACCAGCTGTATCAACGGTACTATGTGCCACCCTACACCGTTTTCGATGTTGGCGGCAACAACTATTGCCTGGTGGTCATTGTTCGTTACAGGTTCAAGAAGGTGTTCGTGCAAAACGTTATGACGCATCGGGAATACGACGACTGGAACAAGCTCTACAGGAAAGGCAAGGTGTAACCATGCACGCAGCACAGTTTGGCGTAAAAAACTACCGGACGTGACGCTTGGCCTAAAAGTGCGCATCAAATGAACGATTCGGCGCTCGTAAGGTAGCTCACGCTGATTGGCGTTGTTGAATAAATCGGAATTTGGCAAAAGCGCCCCCCATTTTCCGCCCCGTTCTAGATTTTCACCGCCGCTGGCATGCCAAGACCGGTCATCCTGTTCAGTGCAGACGCACTGATCCAAGCTTCGGTCTTTTGCTGTGGCAAAGCGCGTGCCTTCATGCAGTTGCCGATGATGCCCTTGTAGCGCTGGATGGCCAGCTCAATGTAGCTGCGTAGCCCGTAGTCGGTCTTCTTTTGCCAGCCGATTCGCCCATGCTCTTCCATGGCTTTGATATGTTCGTCGCGCTGGGTATCGCCTGCGTCAGAGCACACCCGCTGATTTGTGCGGTGGCACGACAACCCGGGCACCGGGCTGCTTGGCCAACACGGCATTGGACACTGGCTCACCATCATAGGCACCATCGCCCATGA
>JADGRK010000370.1 GCA_017880985.1 Rhodoferax sp.
GCGCGCCCAGCGCGGGCCGGTCGCGCCACGGCGGTGAGGTTTTCATGCACGGTGAGCGACTTGAAAATATTGCGTTCCTGCGGCACCCAGCCAATGCCCGCCGCCGCCCGCTCGTGCGAAGGCAGTTTGTGCAGGACTAAGCCACCCAATTTGATGCTGCCGGCATGCTGGCGCGCGGCACCAGCCAGCGTATTGATCAATGTGGTCTTGCCGGTACCGTTGCGCCCGAGCAAGGCCAGCGTCTTGCCTTCACCGAGGATTAGCGACACGTCATGCAGCACCACCGCTTCGCCATACCCGGCGCTCAAGTCCTGTACTTTAAGCAGCTCAGTCATTGCGCCTCACCGATCGCGCTTGCCACTTCCATGGCATCGTTTATCTCATCCCCATGCCCCAGATACACCGCCTTGACCCGCGAGTCATTCGCAATCTGGTCCGGATCGCCTTCCGTCAAAACCGTGCCGTTGACCAGCACGGTCATGCGATTGGCGAAGCTGAACACCAGGTCCATGTCATGTTCGATCAGCAACACCGACACGTCGGCCGGCAGGGCCGCCACCGTTTGCAGCAGCTCTTCACGTTCGCCTGCCGGCACGCCCGCCACCGGCTCGTCCAGCAGCAACACGCGCGGTTCGCAGGCCAGGGCAATGGCAATCTCCAGCAGGCGGCGCTTGCCGTAGGCCAGCACGCGGGTTTCCTGGTCCATCACCGCAGTCAGGTGAAACTGCTCCAGCAACTGCTCGCAACGCTCGGTCACCTTTTTGGAACTGCCCAGCGCCTGCCACCATTTGCTGCCCAGCCCCTGGTGCTGCGAGACCACCATGGCCAGCGTTTCCAGCGGAGTCAGGGTGTCGAACAGCTGGTTGATCTGGAAGGTGCGCACCATGCCACGGCGCACCCGTTGGTAAGGCGCGAGTTCAGTAACGTCCTGCCCCTCCAGAATGATTTTCCCTTCAGTGGGCTGCAGCACGCCGGTCAGCAAATTGATCAGCGTTGTCTTGCCAGCGCCGTTGGGGCCGATCAGGGCATGACGCGCACCCTTCCTGAGGTTTAGCGTGACCTTGTTGGTGGCCATAATGCCGCCAAAGCGCATCACCAGACCCTGGGCTGACAGCACGGTGTCCGTCATGGTTGACTCCCGCGCGAACCCCGATTGATCCAGGTCCACGGGCGGGTCAGGCGTTCACGCCCGACCAGCACCAGCACCACCAAAAACAGGCCGATCCAGAAGGTCCAGTACTGCGGCGTGATGCTCGATATGGCATCCTGCATCAGCTTGAACACAATGGCACCGGCCACGCCGCCATACAGCCAGCCCACGCCACCAATTACCAGGATCAGCATCACATCGGCTGAGCGGTGAAACTCAAACACATCGAGCGAGGCAAAACCAGTGGTTTGCGCCAGCAGTGCGCCTGCGGCACCCGCCAGTGCGGCCGCCACCGTGTACACCACCACCAGGCGACGGGTGACCGGAATCCCGATGGCCATGGCGCGCAACCGGTTGTCACGAATCGCCTTGAGCGTGGCGCCAAACGGCGAGTTCACAAAACGCCGCGCCAGCACAAACACCAGCAGCAACACGGTAATTGAATACCAGGCGGCAGTGCGCCCGCTCAAATCAAATTCAAACTGGCCCAGCAGCGGCCCCATCACGACGCCCTGCAGACCGTCGGCGCCGCCGGTGAGCCAATCCAGCTTGTTGGCCAGCTCCATCAAAATCAGGCCGACGCCGAGCGTGACCATGAGCCGGGTGAGATCGGTACCACGCAGGATCGTGGCGCTGCACAACGCACCCAAAACACCTGCCGCAGCCACGCCCACCGCCAGGCCCAGCAGCGGATCGGGCATCATCCGCTTGGCAAACAGCGCCGCCGAATAGGCCCCCATGCCAAAGAAAGCGGCATGCCCGAGTGACACGATGCCGGTGTAACCCAGAATCAAATCCAGCGACAGGGCGAACAGGGCGACGATGGCAATCTCGTTGATGATCAACGCGTGGCTGGACAGCAGCAAGGGTGAGGCCAGCGCCAGCAACCACAGCGGGTACTCCCAGAGCTTCCAGCGGCCGCTCTTGAGCAGGAGGTTTTGCGAGTCCGTCATGGCTTGCCCCCCTGTCGCACGAACAGGCCTTGCGGGCGCCAGATCAAAATCACGATCATCAAGCTGTAAACAATAAAACCACCCATTTTGGGGATGTAGTACTTGCCCGCCACATCGGCAATGCCCAGCAGCAGCGCCGCCAGCAAGGGCCCGGTGATGGAGGACGTGCCGCCCACCGCCACCACAATCAAAAAGTAGATCATGAATTTCAGCGGAAAGCTGGGGTCCAGCCCCAGCACCTCGGCGCCGAGCGCACCGCCCAGCCCGGCCAGACCCGAGCCCACCGCGAAGGTGCCCAGGAACACCATATTCACATTGATGCCCAGCCCGGCCGCCACTCGGCTGTCGTCAACCGAGGCGCGCAAGCGGCTGCCAAAGCGGGTACGGGTCAGCACATATTGCAAGGCCACCGTGAGCGCAGCACAGACAGCGATGATGAACAAGCGGTAGTGGCCCATGCCCAGCATCCAGGCGCCCTGCCCGAGCTCGGTCCGGCCCTTGAGCCATTCGGGCAGCTGGATGATTTGCTGGCTGGAGCCAATAAAGTAGTCAGCGGTCGCCACCGCCATGAAAGTCAAGCCGATCGAAAACAACACCTGGTCCAGATGCGGCTTGTGGTACAGCGGGCGGTACAAGGTGCGCTCCAGCACGCCACCCAGCAGCGCCGAGCCGAGAAAGGCCAGCGGCAGGCACACCAGAAAAGGCACGCCCAGGCGCTGCATCAGCAACACGGTGATGTAGCCGCCCACCATGGCAAAGGCGCCGTGCGCCAGGTTGATGAAATTCATCAACCCCATGGTCACGGCCAGGCCAACGGCCAGAATGAACAACAGCATGCCGTAGGCAATGCCGTCGAAGAGGATTGTCAACATGGCTTAACGTACGGGAGCATAGACATGAAATCTCTTGAAAGTTTCGTGTGACGCTACATCATTCACGTCATTGCGAGCGTAGCGCGGCAAACCATGGGTTCATGGATTGCCGCGCTACGCTCGCAATGACGTGAATGATGTAGCGTCACACGAAACTTTCAAGAGATTTCATGTCTATGCTCCCGTACGT
>JADGRK010000371.1 GCA_017880985.1 Rhodoferax sp.
CCGGCCAGTTCAATCGGGTCGTCCACGCGCGAGTTGCAAAAGGCCAGTTGCAGGGGCGTGCCTTGCGTGCCCGCCAGGGCCTTAATGGTCAGCTCATGCGCGGTTTCCGGGTCCAGGCTAAATAAAATTGGACGGGCGAGGGCGTAGGGGCTCAGAGACATCGGATAATTCCTGCAAAGTTTTTTGTAATTCACCCCATTTTCCCAGATGACACACGCTATGGCCCAATCTCACGCTACACCCTCACAAGATGAACTCAAAACCCTGGTTGGGCGGGCCGCGCTCCAGTACGTGCTACCCGGAGAGATTGTCGGCGTGGGCACGGGCTCCACCGTCAATAAATTCATTGATGCGCTGGCCGCCATGAAGGGGCAGATCAAGGGCGCTGTTTCCAGTTCTTTGGCGAGTACGGAGCGGCTGCTGGCGCTGGGCATACCGGTTTTTGACACCAATGAGGTCGCTGAGTTGTCGGTCTATATTGATGGCGCCGACGAGATCGATGGCCAGGGCAACATGATCAAGGGCGGCGGCGCCGCGCTCACACGCGAGAAAATTGTCGCGGCCCAGTCGCGTCAGTTTGTTTGTATTGTCGATCAGTCCAAGCTGGTTCAGACGCTGGGCAAGTTCCCGCTGCCGGTAGAGATCATCCCGATGGCTGCCAGGCGACTAATGCGTCAGTTCGCGGCCATGGGGGGTCAAGCGCAACTGCGTCTTAGAGATGGTCAGCCGCTGTTGACTGACAATGGCCAAAATATTCTGGATGTGCGTGGCTTGCAGATCAGTGACCCGCTGGCCTTCGAGTCGCTGGTCAGCCAGTGGCCAGGCGTGGTGACGGTGGGCGTGTTTGCATTTCAAAGGGCCCAGGTCTGTCTTTTGGGCACAGCCAACGGTGTCAGAACGCTGACCTTCTGAGAATTTGCGGGACAGATCTTTAGCTCTGTCCTCAACTGGTCAAAACTGGATGCCGGCCGGGTTGGCGGGGTTATTGACCCGTGGCGAGCTGGGCAGCGCAGGCGCGTCTGATCGCACGGCGTCAGGCTTGGCGGGGGTTGCCGGTTTTTGCACCGCGACCAGGGGTGCGGCGGCCGGGTTGTGGTAGCTGGCGGGCAACACGGAGCTTTGCGGATAACCCGCAGCATTGAGAAACTGGGTCCATTCCCATTCGGCATAACCCTTGATCTGCTGGCCGCCGATGGTCAGGAAGGGCAGAGAACTTTCACCGCTGATGCGCTGCAGGGCGTCGACATCCTCTGGGGTGTTGACCATTTTTTCTGTGAATGGAATACCGCGACTGGTGAGCAGGGCGCGACCCGATCCGCACGGTGCGCAGTTGCTGGAGGTGTATAGCGTTACAGGGTATTTGCTGACGACTTGGCGTAGCTCGAACGGCAATGCAACGCCCCCGCTGGTGCCGGTATCGGTGGACTTGCCAGTGATGCCAACGACATTGGCGGATGAAACAGGTGGCTTGTCAGAGAAGCTGATTTTGCCGTCTGGCCCGACGACACGATAGACCGTTTGCGCTGGCGTGTGGCCCGCGAACAGCAACACGGCTGCGCACAGGCTGAGGCGGGCGGCCCGCGCCTTCGGGCTGGATCGATGAATTGTGTTTCTCATGTTTTGTCTCCCGTGCTGCTTTGAGTCTGTTCAGCCATGCCCTGATGCCGCAACAGGGCATCGAGTATGGGTTCACGCCCCCGAAAGGCCTTGAACGATTCCATCGCCGGACGGCTGCCTCCGGCTTCCAGGATGGCTTGCCGGTATTTTCTGCCGGTTTCCACGTTGGGCAGTCCATCCTGCCCCACGGTTTCTTCAAAGGCGGCGTAGGCATCGGCGCTCAGCACCTCGGCCCACTTGTAACTATAGTAGCCGGCTGCATAGCCGCCAGCAAAAATGTGGCTGAAGGTGTGGGCCGTGCGGCTCCATTGCGGGGGCTGCAGCACCGCGATTTCATCGCGTACCTGGATCAGCAAGGGCATCAAATCCTGCGCCGGGTCGTGAGCCGTGTGCAGCAGCATGTCAAACAGGGAAAATTCAATCTGTCGCAAGGTTTGCATGCCACTCTGAAAGTTTTTGGCGGCCAGCATTTTGTCAAATAGCGCGCGTGGTAGTGGTGCACCGGTGTCCACATGCGCACTCATCTGCCTGAGCACGTCCCATTCCCAGCAGAAGTTTTCCATCAACTGACTGGGCAACTCCACTGCGTCCCATTCAACACCGCTGATGCCCGACACATCATGCTCGTTGACCAGAGTGAGCAGGTGGTGCAGACCGTGACCAAATTCGTGAAACAGGGTGGTGACGTCATCGTGCGTCAGCAGCGCCGGTTTGCCATCAACGCCGTCAGCAAAGTTGCATACCAGATTCGCCACCGGCGTCTGCACCTGATGGGTATCCGGGCGCAGCCAGCGGCCACGCACGTCGTCCATCCAGGCGCCCCCGCGCTTGCCGTTGCGCGCGGCAGGATCAAGGTAGAACTGACCGACCAGGGCATTGGCGCGCTCGATCCGGTAAAACTCAACCTGGGGCTTCCAGACCGGGGCGGTGTCTCTTTTGATAGTGACATCAAACAGCGTTTCAACAATCTTGAACAGACCCGCCAGCACTTTTGGCAGCGTGAAATACTGTTTGACTTCCTGCTCGCTGAAGGCGTAGCGGGCTTCCTTGAGTTTTTCGCTGACGTAAGGCCAGTCCCACGCCTGCGGGTCCGGCAGGCTCAAATGCTGCGCGGCAAATTGGCGCAAGTCGGCCAGGTCTTTTTCTGCGAATGGTCGCGCCTTGCTGGCCAGGTCGCGCAGGAATTCAACCACATGCTGCGGCGATTCGGCCATTTTGGGTACGATCGAAAGCTCGCCAAAGTTGCGATAGCCCAGCAGCCTGGCTTCTTCCAGCCGCAGGGCCAGCATCTTGCTGATCAGGGCCGAGTTGTCAAACTTGCGAGTTTCGACATCGGCCTGGTCGGAAGCGCGGGTGACGTAGGCGCGGTACAACTTCTCGCGCAGGGCGCTGCGCTTTGCAAACTGCATGACCGGCAGGTAGCACGGCATCTTCAGGGTCAGCTTGAAGCCTTCCTTGTCCTCCGCCCTGGCGGCCACGCGAGCCGTCTGCTTCACGTCATCGGGTACCCCGTCGAGTTCGGAATCGTCGGCGTAGTAGGCAAAG
>JADGRK010000372.1 GCA_017880985.1 Rhodoferax sp.
CTGGCCCGTACGCCCATGGCCGAGCTCTGGCGCCACCCTTTGCATACGCGCGAGCTGGGCAGCCAGATTACCAACGTGCTGCGCTGCCTGTATCTGGAGGCATCGGGCTATCAGGTGACGGTGACCGAGTTGGTGGGCTGGGAGCACAGCCTGAAAAACGAGCTCATCCTGGCGCGCCATACGGGCCAGAAAAAGCGCTCTGCCAGCGATCGTCTGCGGGCCATTCTGGCTGAATTTGGTTTGGAACAGTTGAACGAAACCCGTTTCAGGCAATAACATGGCTCGTCTGCCGCGTCTGACCCTGCCAGGTTATCCGCACCACATCATTCAGCGCGGTAACAACCGGCAGGCGATTTTTGCGCAGACAGCCGATTATCAGACCCTGCTTGGCTTGCTGGATGAATACGCCAGGAAATTCGAGGTTGCGATCCACGCCTATGTTTTGATGAGCAACCATTTTCACCTGCTGGCCACGCCGCAAACTGCGGACGGCCTGCCGCAGTTGATGCAGGCGGTGGGGCGGCGTTATGTGCGTTATTTCAACGATGCTCAAAAGCGTAGCGGCACCTTGTGGGAAGGGCGCTACAAATCGACCCTGATCCAGACCGATCGCTATTTGCTCGCCTGCATGGCCTACATCGACCTGAATCCGGTACGCGCCGGTGTCGTGGTGCAGGCGAGTGACTATCCGTGGTCCAGCTACGGTCATTACGCAGGTTTGCGAACCGACCCACTCATTACGCCGCACGGCCTGGTGTGGGAGCTTGGCAACACGCCGTTTGCGCGCGAGGCGGCCTACGCCGAGCTGGTGCAAAGCGGCGTCAACCCGGTGCAGCAAGCGGCTTTGACCGCCGCTACGTTGCGTGGCTGGGCGCTGGGCGAAGCTGAATTTGTCGCTGATCTGCAAAAAAGAACGCAGCGTCGGGTTGAGAAAAGTAGCGCTGGACGGCCAGTTTCAGTTCAAAAAAAATAGACTAAATTAGGCTGCAGCCCCGTTGATACAATAGTCAAAGCTATCATTTATAACGTGTCCCTAATTAATTGTTAAATAAAAAATTCAACAATTAATTGGAATCTGACCCCAATTATTGTTCTTGGTTCTTTTGCTGCATTGCGGTATTCTTCGCCACTCTCACATTTTTTTAGGAGCGCGCCATGACGACGGCTGCCGAGATAAAGCATCTCCGGGAACACGGTTTGTATTCTTCGACTCAAGAGCATGATGCTTGCGGCGTCGGGTTTGTGGCGCACATCAAAGGCGTCAAGTCGCATGACATTGTCAAGAATGCCCTGAAAATTCTTGAGAACCTGGACCACCGGGGTGCGGTCGGCGCCGACAAGCTGATGGGAGACGGCGCGGGCATTTTGATTCAGTTGCCTGACGCGCTGTACCGCGAAGAAATGTCAGCCCAGGGCGTGACCTTGCCGCCGTTCGGTGAATATGGCGTGGGCATGATATTTTTGCCCAAGGAGCACGCCAGCCGGCTGGCCTGCGAGGAAGAGCTGGAGCGCGCCATCAAGGCCGAGGGGCAGGTGCTGCTGGGCTGGCGCGAGGTGCCGGTGAACCGCGACATGCCAATGTCACCGACCGTGCGTCTGAAAGAGCCCGTTATTAAGCAGCTCTTCATTGGCCGCGGCAACGATGTGATCGTGCAGGACGCGCTGGAGCGCAAGCTGTATGTGATCCGCAAAACGGCCAGTGCCGCCATCCAGAACCTGGAACTCAAGCACAGCAAGGAATACTACGTGCCCAGCATGTCGAGCCGTACGGTGATCTACAAGGGCTTGCTGCTGGCCGATCAAGTGGGCACCTACTATCTCGATTTGCAGGACCAACGCTGTGTGTCAGCCCTGGGGCTGGTGCATCAGCGCTTCTCCACCAACACTTTCCCCGAATGGCCGCTGGCCCACCCGTACCGCTATGTGGCGCACAACGGCGAGATCAACACCGTCAAGGGCAACTACAACTGGATGAAGGCGCGCGAAGGCGTGATGTCGTCCCCGGTGCTGGGCGCAGATTTGCAGAAGCTCTACCCCATCAGCTTTCCCGACCAGTCCGACACCGCCACCTTTGACAATTGCCTGGAGCTGCTGACCATGGCGGGCTATCCGCTGGCACAGGCGGTGATGATGATGATCCCGGAGCCGTGGGAGCAGCATGCCACCATGGAAACGCGCCGCAAGGCATTCTATGAATACCATGCCGCCATGATGGAGCCGTGGGATGGACCGGCCAGCATCGTGTTCACCGATGGCCGCCAGATCGGCGCCACACTCGACCGCAACGGCCTGCGCCCGTCACGCTACTGCATCACCGATGACGATCTGGTGATCATGGCATCCGAATCGGGTGTGCTGCCCGTGCCGGAGAACAAAATCGTGCGCAAATGGCGGCTGCAGCCGGGCAAGATGTTCCTGATTGATCTGGAACAGGGCCGCATGATCGACGACGACGAGCTGAAGGCAAATCTGGCCAACAGCAAACCCTACCAGCAGTGGATCGAGAACCTGCGCATTCGCCTGGATGACGTGGTCGGCGGCGGCGAGCCGGCCTCGGAGTCCGAGATTGCGGTTAGCCTGCTGGACCGCCAGCAGGCCTTTGGTTTTACACAGGAAGACCTCAAGTTCCTCCTGGCGCCGATGGCCAGCAATGGCGAAGAGGCTACTGGTTCCATGGGCAACGACAGCCCGCTGGCCGTTTTGAGTGACAAGAACAAACCGCTGTACAACTACTTCAAGCAGTTGTTTGCGCAGGTGACCAATCCGCCGATCGACTCGATCCGTGAGGCGATCGTGATGAGTCTGGTGTCGTTTGTCGGCCCGAAACCCAACTTGCTCGACATCAATCAGGTCAACCCGCCGATGCGGCTCGAAGTCGGCCAGCCGGTGCTGGATTTTGCGGACATGGCGAAACTGCGCCACATCGAAAAATACACCCGTGGCAAGTTCCGCAGCTACACGCTCGACATCACCTACCCGCTGGCCTGGGGTCACGAGGGCGTGGAAGCGCAGCTCGCGTCGCTGTGCGCCGAGGCGGTGGATGCGATCAAGGGCGGCAACAACATTCTGATCATCAGCGACCGGGGTATCAGTGCCAGCCAAGTCGCCATTCCGGCGCTGTTGGCGCTGTCCGCCGTGCACCAGCATCT
>JADGRK010000373.1 GCA_017880985.1 Rhodoferax sp.
TCAACCTGGGCGCGACCTACGCCATCAGCTCCCAAGTCAAGGTGTATGCGATTGCGGGCAGAGAAGCCAACAACTACATCAGCGTGGACAAACAAAGTTACGCCACGAATAGCCTTGGCCTGGATTGGGTGCCATCGGATCGGACCAAATTATCCGCCTTGTTCGGCCACCGCTCGTTTGGCGACTTCCACAGCCTGAGTTTTGAACACCGCAGCGCCCGCACAGTCTGGAAATTCACAGATTTTAAGGACATTTCTTCAGACCTGAGCCCCAATGGCAACGTCGGCCCTGGCCTTACTTATGATCTTTTGTTTAGTCAGTTTGCCACTTTGGAGCCCGACCCCATCGCACGCGCTCAATTGGTCAACGCCTATTTGCAGGCCAACGGCATCAGCCCAACGGCCCAGGCCATCAGCGGTTTCTTCACAACAGCCCTCTCCCTGCAGCGCCGCCAGGACTTATCGTTCGCCCTGCTTGGCCTGCGCGACACTATCACATTTATTGCCAGCCGCAGTGAGAGCAGCCGGCTTGACCCGCTGTCAGCGGGCATTGATGACCTCAGCAACTCGGCAACCGTACGCCAACTGGGGTTCAACCTTAATTACGCGCATCGGCTCACGCCTGATTATTCGCTGGGCGTTTTGCTGTCACAACAAAAAAATTCGAGCGCAACCGGTATCGAGGAGTCCCGTCTGCGTTCGCTCAATGTCAACTTGACCGGCAAAGTCGGCAAACAGTCGTCGGCCAACGTGGGTGCACGGCGCGTTGTGTCCGACAGCATCAGCGGGCCCTATGCTGAGACGGCCCTGATAGGCAATTTGAATGTGCAGTTCTGACCCATGTACGAGGCTTTTTACGGGCTGAGTAGCAAACCTTTTCAGCTCAACCCAGACCCCGGTTTTTACTTTGGCAGCCGGCAGCACCGGCGCGCCAAAGCCTATCTTGAGTATGGCGTGCAGCGCAACGAAGGTTTCATTGTTATCACCGGCGAAGTCGGGGCCGGCAAGACCACCGTTGTGCGCGGCCTGCTGGCCAGTCTGGACCCGAACCAGGTGGTCGCTGCCAATCTGGTCACTACACAATTGGACGCAGAAGACACCCTGCGCATGGTGGGCGCTGCTTTTGGTGTGCGCGTCAAAGACGTTTCAAAGGTTGACGTGTTGATGGCGCTGGAGGCCTTTCTGATCAGCCAGACCAGCCAAGGCAAGCGTTGCCTTCTGATTGTTGACGAAGCGCAAAACCTCTCAGCCAAAGCGGTGGAAGAGTTGCGCATGCTGTCCAACTTTCAGTATGGCCAGCAGGCCCTGCTGCAAACGTTTCTGGTGGGTCAGCCAGAGTTTCGGACCATTTTGCATAGCCCCGCCATGCAGCAACTCAGGCAGCGCGTCACCGCCACCTGCCATATCGGCCCGCTCGACGCGGTCGAAACACAAGGCTACATTCAACACCGTCTGAAGTGCGCTGGCGCAGCCGGTCGCCCCACCTTTGATGCCGCCGCTTTTGAGCATATTTATGCCGCCTCAGGGGGCATTCCGCGGCGCATCAACCTGCTCTGTGATCGTCTGCTGTTACTAGGCTACCTGGGCGGCAAAGACGCCTTTGGTCTCGAAGAGGTCAACGAAGTGGTCACCGAAATGCAGGACGAGTCTGCCACACCAGCCAGGAAGAATCCTGTTGAAACCGACGAGTGGGACGACTCCGGCGCGCACGATTTGCGTTCTAGCGCCACGGTCGATCTGGATCTGGCCAAATTGCGGATTTCTCCTGCCCAGGCCACCACCCTATCGAGTCAGATTGATGGCTTGGGCCATGAACAACACGATAGCCGCTTGCGACGCCTGGAGCGCAGCCTGCTGCGCTTGGAAAGAATTAACATCGAAGTTCTTGCAGTGCTGCAAAAACTCATCAAGGCGGTCGCCAAGCCAAGCCAGGAGAATAGTCAATGAGTCGATTGGGTCCCGTCATTTGCGTCGTTGGCGCGCGACCTAATTTCATGAAGATGGCCCCTATTCTGCGAGCCATGGCGGCCCACTCGCCGCCGCTGCCGGTGCTGCTGGTTCACACTGGCCAGCACTACGACAAAAACATGAGTGACCGTCTGTTTGAGGACCTGCGCTTGCCGCGTCCGGACGTCAATCTTGAAGTCGGCTCTGGCAGCCATGCCATTCAGACGGCTGAGGTCATGCGTCGCTTCGAACCGATTGTGGACGCCCACAAGCCATCCTGCGTGGTGGTGGTGGGTGACGTCAATTCAACCCTGGCCTGCTCGCTGGTCGCGGTTAAAAAAGGCGTGCCCGTGGTGCACATCGAGGCCGGTTTGCGCAGCTACGACCGTGCCATGCCCGAGGAGATCAATCGCATCCTGACCGACCAGATTTCTGACCGCCTCTACACCACTGAGCGCACGGCGCAGGACAACCTGGCGCGCGAGGGGATACCCGGTGAGCGAGTTTGTTTTGTGGGTAATGTCATGATCGACTCTGTGGTATTTGGCCGCGCCAATGCCCCAAGCGCCAACAGCACGTTGCAGACTCATCAGATCGAGTCCCAATTTTTAAGTCATCCGGCGGGCTATGGGGTGGTCACCTTGCATCGTCCTTCCAATGTTGACGATGCCGACACCCTGCGCGCCTTGCTTGGCGTGCTGGCTGAGGTGGCTGCCAGTTTGCCCCTGGTCTTTGCTTTGCACCCGCGTACCCGTAGCAATATCGACCGCTTTGGCGTCACTGATTTGATTGATCCTGCGCGTATGCTGCTGCTGCCCCCGCAGGGTTACCTTGACATGTTGGGCTTGATGGCCGGTGCGACGGTGGTGCTCACCGACTCGGGTGGCTTGCAGGAAGAGACCACCGCGCTTGGCGTACCCTGTTTGACCTTGCGCGAAAATACGGAGCGCCCGATCACCGTCGAGCAAGGAACCAATATTCTGGTGGGCCGTGACCGCGCTGCCATTCTGGCGGCCATACAAGATATTCTGGGCGGGCACGGTAAGCATGGCCGGGTACCCGAGTATTGGGATGGCCATGCCGCCGAGCGGATCGCCGCTGACTTGTATCCGTGGCTGACACAAAGGTCCGTTAGCCTGGCTTGAGCCCCCACCACCCCTTCAAATCAGCCATGCCAGTCGTGTC
>JADGRK010000052.1 GCA_017880985.1 Rhodoferax sp.
CGGCAAATGCAACGCCACCGACACCGGCAAATCGGCCAGTCGCGATTCGATTTTGTGGATCAGGTTTTCCATGCCCATTTCTATCAAGATCGACGGCACTCGTCAAGCGCCAGTTCGTCATATTGACAGCCAGAGCATCCGATGGGTCCGTCATATCTTGCGAAAAATCAAACAAAATCCTCGTGGCAATTACCGGCAGTTGATAATTCAACGTTTTTCCGGGAGCACGACGTGCACCTGGTCCGCTTGATAACGCGCCGCCGGCGTGGGACAGAAGCAAGCATTTAAACTGTGCCCTGCCATGCACTAAAACCACCATGTTGTCGATCCGTCAAGCTTTCTCGATAGCCGCTGGCAACTCGTTGCGTCCGCTGCGCTGGCCTATGGCGGCCCTTGCCTGCGCGTTGATTTCCGCGGGCTGCGCCGACACAGCCTATTACTGGCAAGCGTTGGGTGGTCACCTGCAAATGATGCAGGCAACGCGGCCGATTGAGCGTTGGTTGGCGGACGAACGGGTGGCGCCCGTATTGAAGCAGCGTCTGGTCCTGGCACAGCGAATTCGCAGCTTTGCTGTCACTGAAATGGGCTTGCCTGCCAATGCCAGTTACCACCGTTACGCCGATGTGCAGCGGCGCTCGATCGTATGGAACGTGGTGGCGGCGCCCGAGTTTTCCTTGACGCTCAAAACCTGGTGTTTCCCGGTGGCCGGCTGTGTCGGTTACCGGGGTTATTTTCAGGAGGCCGAGGCGCGGGCTCAAGCCCAGGCGTTGGCCGCCACCGGGCTGGAGGTCAACGTCTATGGCGTACCGGCCTACTCCACGCTGGGCTGGCTGAACTGGGCCGGCGGCGACCCGCTGCTCAACACCTTCATCAACTACCCTGAAGGTGAGCTCGCGCGCATGATTTTTCATGAACTGGCGCATCAGGTGCTGTATGTCCAGGACGACACGGTATTCAACGAATCATTTGCCACCGCGGTGGAGCGGATCGGTGGCGAGCGCTGGCTCACGCTGCACGGCTCGCCGAGCGCGCAGCAAGCCTATGCGGCCTTCGACGCACGGCGTCGGCAACTGCGTTCGCTGGCGCTCGCCACGCGCACCAGACTGGCTCAAATTTATAAATCAAATCAGGCTCTAGCGCTTGATAGACAAGCGCAAGCGGCTATGAAACATATAGCAATGCAGGATTTTCGTGATGACTATGCCCGGCTCAAGACGAGCTGGGGCGGCTACGCCGGTTACGACCGCTGGGTGGCCGGTGCCAACAATGCGGCGTTCGGCGCGCAGGCTGCCTACGACGAGCTGGTACCGGCTTTTGAGGCTTTGTTTGAGCGCCAGGGTCGCGATTGGCGGCGCTTCTATGATGCGGTCAAACGCTTGTCAAAACTGCCCCGACTGGAGCGGGCACAAGCCTTGCAAGATTCAATGGAGCAACACCATGTCTGATCTTCATATCCTGCGCGAACATGCGCTGGGGCTGGCAAAGGCGCGCAAGATTGCCTTCAAGTGGGCGGAACACGCCGAGCAGGAGTTCGGCATGAACTGCACTTATGAAGAAGGTGATGCACAAGACCAGGTGTGTTTCACCCGCTCTGGTTTTAATGGCAGTTTGTTGGTTACCAAAGACAAGTTTGAACTGAACGCGAAGCTTGGCTTTCTGGTGGGCGCGTTCAAAGGCCGGATTGAGAGCGAAATCGTCAAAAATCTGGACGACTTGCTGGCACCCAAGGCCAGGGCCAACCCCGGGCCTGGCGTGAAAACTCACGCAAACAAGAAAAAATGAGATTCGAGGCGTTTACACAAAATCGCATTTTGACATCAATTTGATACACACAGGCGGCACAGTCCGGTTTATCCTGACCAGTCGGCATGACCTCAAGCGGCCGTCAAGGCGAGAACGCCATGAAGTCAGAGCACCGAGCCCGTCTTGCCCACAACAGGAGAAAAGCGATATGAATCCTAACCCTACCCCCAAGCCAGCCGATTCAACCCAATTGGGCTGCCAAGTGTCGGAACTGTCGATCGCACAACTGGTCGGCCAGGTCTATGAGGCGGCACCCCCAACCCTGCGAGGCCGCTTGCTGGAGCATCTGATGAGGCCATTGGGTGTGCTGTCACTGCTTGCCGTGGCCAATGGCATCTTTGCCAAGATCCGGTTTCGTGGCGGGTGGCCAGACTTGCACGTTCGACTTGAGGATGCACAGAACGTGCAAGCCAGTGATGTCATCACCTTGGTCAGCTACGTTCAGCAAGTCAGCGTGCACGCCGTCGATGGTTTGGCCGACATGCTCGCGGCCTCCCCGGTGATGATGAGTTCGGCCGCCGCTGCGCTGCTGATGACGGTGCTTGTACAGCGCGCCCGGACCCGTCGCGCCACCGACGGGCAGGCAGGCGATTCGTTTGCGACAGCGCGCTGACCGGTGGTTCCGCAGCGGGCTACCCTGCCCCATGAACCCCAGAGAAATGTCGATGAATTCAGCTTGCGCATATCCCACTTGGGCTGAAGGCAAGATACCTTGCCTGTCAGTTAGTCATGCGCAGATTGACGGCGCTGCTCACGCAGCATGAAGAGGTAAAGCCCCTCCACCTTGTCGCGCGCCCAGGGTGTCTTGCGTAAAAACTTCAGGCTCGAGGTGATGCTGGGCTCGTGCGTGAAGCTGCGCACCGCAATGCGCTCGCCCAAGCCGGCCCAGCCATAGTGCGCCACCAGCGCCGTCAAAATCGCCTCCAGGGTGATGCCGTGCAGCGGGTTGCGCGGCTGGCGCGACGCATCGATCCGGGTTGAAGGCGTGGTCGGCATGCGGCACTAGACTTGCGGCATCACTTCCATCACGGCCCGACCCAATTGCCGCTCCAGTTGGGTCAGTGAAACGACGCCCCGAATGCGCGCAGCCCCTTGGCCGGAGGCGGCTTGCACCACCAGCAAATGGCTGCGCTGGAGCTTCTTGAAGGTAGCGACAAGCACAAACAAGGACCGAACGCCATGATGAATCATCACCTGTTCGGCCCGGTCAAGCGTCGTGCCTGGATCGATCGTCGCTGCCTTGACTTGAGCCAGGTCGGTCATCACTTCAATCCCGGGAGACGCCAGCGTCACAGCGCCGTGCACCTTGGGCTGGGCCTGCGGAATACAGGTGTTCTCCGGAAAGCGAAAGGTCGAAAGTGCAGATTCTTTCATCGGGCGGTCTCCTGGGTTGGCTCAGCTCAGCGACTCAATCAGGTCGATGTACTGCTGCATCGCGTCCTGGTTGCTGGTGCCTTTCAGCCCATTCCAGGCTTCCCATTTGGCACGACCCACCATGTCCCCGAAACCTGGCTTATTGTCACTGTTGTCACCCACGCTGGCTTGCTTGAACAAAGCGTAGATCTTCAGCAGTGTGGCATTGTCCGGGCGCTCAGTCAGGTTTTTTGAATTGGCAGCGGCGGCATCAAATTGTTTTTGCAGGTCAGACATGATTTTCTCCAGATTGTGGGAATACCCGACACACTCGTTGTATCAGGGCCGTATCTTATGGCCGTTTTGACCGCAAAATGGAGGCCTGCCCCAAGGAGTGTTTATGGTTACCCGAATCAGCGCCCAAAAAGTCGCTAACAAGTCGGCAAGAAAAGTCGTACCTCACCTGGCTGCGTCATTGGCTCAAGAAGACGTGCCGCATGCCGTTGACGTCACGCCGGGGGTTGTCGCTGAGCGCATGAGCAAGGTGGATACCGCTTGGCTGCGCATGGATTCGCCGAGCAATTTGATGCTGATCGTGGGCGTCTGGATCATCAAGCCGGGCGTCAGTTACCCGGCGGCCTGCCAGCGCATTGAGGAGCGCCTGCTCAAATACCCGCGTTTTGGCCAGCTGGTGCAGCAAGACGCCACCGGTGCCACCTGGGTCCGCGATCAAGACTTTGACATTGAACGCCACGTGGTGCGTGAGAAGCTGGCGCCGGCGGCCAGGGGCTGCGAACAGCAGGCATTGCAGGACCGGCTGGCAGCGCTGGCGATGCAGCCACTCGACATGAATCATCCCTTGTGGGAGTTCCGGCTGGTCGAAGACTATGAGGGTGGCTCCGCGCTGATCGCGCGCATCCACCATTGCATTGCCGACGGGCTGGCCCTGATTGCGGTCACGCAATCGATGGTCGATGGTGGCGCTGCACCGCCGCAGCGCGCCACCAAAAAGTCGCGCCAAGGCGGACTCGAAGGTGCCGAGGACTGGATTGCCGGCACGCTGATTCGGCCATTCACCGATTTGACGGTGAAAGCGCTGGGAGCCGCCGGTAACGGAGCTGTCAACGCCATGGGAATGATGGTCGAGCCGCAAAAAGGCCTTGAGAAGGGCCTTGAGAAGGGCCTCGAAAAGGGTTTCGCCGGTTCATTCGAATTGGCCAAAATGGCCTATCAAGTGGTGCGCGACGGTGCCGCGTTGGCGCTCATGCCCGATGACTCACCGACGCGCCTTAAAGGCACGCCCGGTAACAGCAAGCGAGTGGCCTGGTGCCAGCCGATTCCGCTCCACGATGTGAAGGCGGTAGGTCGCGCCCTGAACTGCTCTATCAACGACGTGTTGCTGAGCTGCGTGGCAGGCGCTGTTGGGGAGTACCTCAAGTCGTTTGGCGACGAGGTTGCAGGCAAGGAAATTCGGGCCATGGTGCCGGTGAATTTGCGTCCGATGGAAGAAGCCTACAAATTGGGCAACCGTTTTGGCCTGGCACCAGTGGTGTTGCCGATCGGCATGGAGAACCCGGTGGAGCGGGTGTTTGAGGTGCGCCGCCGCATGGGCGACATGAAGGGCAGTTTGCAACCCTTGATGGCATTCGGTTTGCTGGCGGTGGCGGGGCTGCTGATCAAGTCAGCGCAAGACGCCATGCTCAGCCTGTTCTCCAAAAAAACCACGGCCGTCATGACCAACGTGCCCGGGCCGCGTGACAAGCTCAAGTTTTGTGGTGCCACCCTGGAGCAAAGCCTGTTCTGGGTGCCTCAGTCCGGCACGGTGGGGCTGGGTGTCTCGATTTTGAGTTATGGCGGCGGTGTGCAGTTTGGTGTCATCAGCGACACCACGTTGTGTCCGGATCCGCAAAAAATCATCGACAAGTTTGAGCCTGAATTTGCCAAACTGACTTTGCTGACCTTGATGTTGCCGTGGGGTAAGTGAACGAGTGGTAGGGTCAACTTCAGTCGGCCTGGCAGACTAAAGTCTGCCCCACAAGGAACCAGGATCACAGGAAGCTGAGTAGTTGCAAATTATCGGTCTTCCAGCTCGACTTTGGCCATCTCCACATCGAGCCGTTCCACGGCATCCATGGGCTTGGCGGCCGCCGCTTGCTGGTACAGCCGGGTCGCCTCGTTCATCATTTTTTCGCCGTCGAGCATCACCATGGCATTGGCGTATTCAATCATGCCCAGCGCTGACTCGAAGTTCAGTTTGAGGGCTTGCTGGAGCAAGCTCAGGCCGGTATCTTTCCTGGCGCCGTAGGTCATGCCGCCAATGAGCGTGCCTACTTTGTCGATCACCTCGGCGTGAAACGCGCCCAAGGCAATGTGGGCATCGGCGTGCTTGGGCTCAATTTTTATAACCGCTTCGAGCTCATTTTTGACCTTGCTGCCAAGCCCTTGCGCCAGCGCTTTGGCCACGCTGATGCCCTGGCTGTAGCGGCCCAGGGCGTAAGCCTGCCAGTACAGCGCGTTAAAGTTTAGTGGGTCGTCGGCGACTTGGGTCGCAGCCCGATTGGCGACTTCGAGGTAAAGGTCGAGCCGGGTTTTTTCTTTCTGTTCCAGGTAAGTGGCGTAAATGCAGGCCGCCTTGTTGGCCACGGTGAGGCCGGCACCCCCAATCTTCAGCCCCATTTCCATCGCCTGCTGGAACTCACCGCTATGAAACAGCGCCCACGCTTGCAGCACCTTGGTGTCTTTGGGTAGCGGTTCAGCATCGCCGACATGCAGCCGTGCCCAGTTTTTTTTAACACTGGCTGCGGTAAAAACATAATCACCCGGGTAGGGAAAAGCGGTCCATTGGGTCATTCTTGTCTCCTTTAACCGGTATGACCAGCTTGCTACTTGACGGCAGTCAGTTCAATTTGTCCGCTTCATTGTAGGCGCCGACCAGCTTGAGCAGGTGCTGGCGCTGGTTCTGCTCCAGATAGGGCGCCAACAAATTCAAGACGTGTTGCGCCCCCCGTAGCAACGCCGCTTGCGCGTTTTCCGGCTCCAATGCCCGGCGTGGGTCGCGCACATATTCAAAACTCAACCAGTAAGTCAGTACCACCACCATGCTGGTGGCGGTGGCCTCGACCTCACGCGAATCAATAGTGATCGCACCCGAGCGGCTCATGCCATCGAGCAGCGCTTTGACGGCCCGGGTCTTGTTCTTCAGGACCGATTGAAAATGAGTTTCCAGGCGCCGGTTTTTGCTCAGCAGATCGTTCAGATCGCGGTACAGAAACCGGTATTGCCAGATCAACTCAAACAAGCTGTGCATGAAGAACCAGGCGTCTTCGACGTCACGCACGCCATCGCTGGCGTTGAGCAACTCATTGAGCGCGCTTTCATAGCGGTCAAACAGCGAGTTGATCAGCTCATCCTTGGCCGGATAATGGTAATAGAGGTTGCCCGGGCTGATGCCCAACTCCGCCGAGATCAGGGTGGTCGAGACATTGGGCTCGCCAAAGCGGTTGAACAGCGCGAGTGTGACTTCCAGAATTCGCTCTGCCGTGCGCCGGGGTGCTTTTTTCACCATGCTGGTGCTTCTTGGTGTGCTGCGGAGCGCACCACGTGGCCCAGATCATCCATGATTTCCTGTAGCGACGCGATCGCTCGGCCGACCTGGGTCGGCGCCTTGGCGGGGGCACTGAGGTGGCGCTTAGGGTCATCCAGCGCCTCATGGTGCAGCGTAATGCCATGGCGCCATAGTTTCTCTGACAGACCGGTCTTGTGCGAGCGCAGCATCTGGCGCGTTTGCTGATAGGCGTGTTCGGCCAGATGGCGGCGTTGCGAGTAACTGAAGGTATTGGCCAGGTACAACTCAGGGTCGCGATGGTCGGGCTCGATCAGGATGATGTCGGTTTTCGGATAAGCGAGCTCGTAATGCCTCATACCCAGCGCCATGCGCGAGTGAATCATGGAGCGGAAGGTCTGGCTCAGCACGGCCGGCAGACCGCCATCGACAATGCGCGGAATGTGGTGGTGCTCGGCTGACAGGCCGCGTCGCATGACTTTGGCCACCTGCGGCGCGGTCGCGTCATACGGCACCAACGGGTTCAGGCACAGCATCAGATCAACGCCTTGGTCCAGCGCCACCGATGCGTGCATGGTTTTCTTCAAGGCACCATCAACATAATAATTGTCGTCAATTTCCACCGGTGGGAACAAACCCGGCAGAGCGGCACTGGCCTGCACTGCCTTGGAGATCGGCACGTGATCCCAGCCGGGGCGGCCAAAGGGAACGGCTTCGCCACTGTCCAGATTGGTGGCCACCAGTGTCAGTTGCGTCTTGAGCTGGCGGAAGTCATTGGTGCGGCAGCCGCTTGAAAACAGGCGTGCCAGTTCAACATGAATTTTCTCATTGGAAAACAGGCCACTGGGCAGGCCCGGGCCGAGCCGTTCGAGCGCATGGACGAACGAATTGCGGCCCACCGTGAGATGCCATAAAGCGGACCAATACAGGCCGGGTAGTGCAATCGCGCGCCGCGCGAATTCACCATAGGCCGGCACCAATAACCAGGACGGGTCGAAGGTCTCGGACGATTGGTTGTCGTTTTCAATAAATGAGGCAGACAGCTCGCGCGGTGTGATGCCGTTGGCCAGCGCCGCAGCAATGAAGCCACCCGCCGACACCCCTACATAATGCTGTAGCTGGGTAAAGTCGATCCCGTTGAGGGATTCTTCCAGCGCACACAGAGCCCCAATCTCGTAGATGGCACCCAAGGGGCCGCCGCCCGACAATGCCAATGCAATCTTTGGTGGATGTGATGTCTTACGGCTCATAAGCGCAAAGTGTAGAGCTGATGGTGATCAAGATTTGTTGCGACGCAGCAATGAAGGCTGTCTTGATCAGTTGAGGACAGCGCTGGTTCACTGCGTGTAGCCGCGGTCTGTCCCACAAGGCTTCAGAAATTACAACAGGCGCCGAGGCGCCTGTTGTAACGGTTAGCTCGCGTCACGCTGCGGCCGCAGGGCGCGCAGTCGTTGCCCTTTTGCGCGCTGCTGCACGCTTGGGCGCTGCTTTAGCAACTGGTTTGGCGGCTGTCTTGGCCACTTTCTTTGCCACGGCTTTGGCAGCAGGCGCTTTGACTGAGAGTTTTTGAACACTCTTGTTGAGCTCGTCGATGCGGGCGATCAAGGCGTTGACATCCTTGGCCGACGGCACCCCCAGCTTGTTCAGTGCCTTGGCAACGCGGTCTTCAAAAATCCCCTCAAGCTTGTCCCATTGGCCAGAGGCCTTGGATGAAATATCGGTCGCCATGGTGGACATTTTGCTGGTAGCTTCCGAAATCTTCTCCTCGGCAACCGATTGGGTTTTGCGCTGCAGGCTGACGCCTTCCTTGACCAGGGCTTCAAAGGCCTTGGTGCCTTCGGCCTGGGCCTTGTTGAAAGCACCCAAGCCCGCTTGCCATATTTGCTGTGCCGAGTCTCTGACCGAGCCCTTTAACGGGGTGTTGGTTTTTTTGGAGGCAGCTGTCTTGTTCAATTTTTTGACCATGGAATACTCCTGAAAAGGGTGGCGGTGTTTGAAACGGATTGCATCCTGAAAATCAGTGCATCGGCGTACTTTAAGGGTCTGTTGAAGCGCCGTGTAGGTAGGACATCCTAAATATCTAGGGCTCAGGCTCTAGCCGGGCGCGGGTTTATGCTGAATGGAAGATGCCCAGATTTGGGCAAGAATACGCCATCTACCTGGAGGTCCTCATGCAGTATTTCGTTACCGGTGCCACCGGATTTATTGGCAAGCGCCTGGTCAAAAAACTGCTTGAGCGCAAGGGCTCGGTGGTGCACTTTCTGATTCGCAAGGAGAGTGAGAGCAAGGTGGCGGGCCTGCGCAAATATTGGGGTGCCAGCGCCGCGCGTGCGCTGCCGGTGTTTGGCGACCTGACCAGCAAAAAGCTCGGCGTGGCGGCCGACGCTATCAAGCAACTCAAAGGCCAGATAGATCATTTTTACCATCTGGCAGCGGTTTATGACCTGGGTGCGGATGAAGCCAGCCAGATCGCCGTGAACATCGAGGGCACGCGCAACACGGTTGAATTCGCCAAGGCGATAGAGGCCGGGCACTTCCACCACGTGAGCTCGATCGCGGCGGCCGGCCTGTACGAAGGCGTGTTCCGCGAGGACATGTTTGACGAAGCCGAGAACTACGAGCACCCCTATTTCATGACCAAGCACGAAAGCGAAAAAATCGTGCGCCAGGAATGCAAAGTGCCGTGGTCGGTGTATCGCCCCGCCATGGTGGTGGGTGACAGCAATACGGGTGAGATGGACAAGATTGACGGTCCGTACTACTTCTTCAAGTTGATCCAGCGCATGCGCCAGCTGCTGCCCCCCTGGATGCCTTCGGTGGGGCTTGAAGGCGGGCGCATCAACATTGTGCCGGTGGACTTTGTGGTGGCCGCGCTGGAGACCATCAGCCACCAAAAGGGCATCACGAAAAAGTGCTATCAGCTGGTGGACCCGGTCGGCTACCGCGTGGGCGATGTGCTCGACATCTTTAGCCGCGCTGCCCATGCGCCCAAGATGAACCTGTTCATCAACGCCGCCTTGCTCGGCTTCATTCCCCGCAGCGTCACCAAAGGCCTGATGGCGCTGGCGCCGGTGCGCCGGGTGCGCAAGGCGATCATGAAAGACCTGGGGCTGCCGGAAGACATGCTGACCTTCGTCAATTACCCAACGCGCTTTGACTGCCGCGACACGCTGGCCGCGCTCGATGGCACCGGCGTCGAATGCCCCAACCTGAAAGACTACGCTTGGCGCCTGTGGGATTATTGGGAGCGCCATCTCGACCCGGCCCTACAGATCGACCACAGCCTGCGCGGCACGGTGGGCGGCAAGGTGGTACTGATTACCGGGGGGTCTTCCGGCATCGGCCTGGCGACGGCGCACAAGTTTGCCGAGGCCGGGGCCATCACGGTGATCTGCGGGCGTGATCAAGCCAAACTCGACGAAGCCTGCAAGCAGGCCAAGGCCAAAGGCTACAGTTTTGTCGCCTATGCAGCGGACATTGCCGACATGGCCGACTGTGACCGTTTTATCAAGCAGTTGATTGCAGACCACGGCGGCGTGGATTTTTTGATCAACAACGCGGGTCGCTCGATCCGCCGCGCCATTGAGTCCAGCTACGACCGCTTCCATGACTTTGAGCGCACCATGCAGCTCAACTATTTTGGCTGCCTGCGCGTCACCATGGGCTTGTTGCCAGGGATGGTGGCCAAACACAAAGGACATGTGGTCAATATCAGCTCCATCGGCGTGCTCACCAACGCGCCGCGTTTCAGCGCCTATGTCGCCTCCAAGTCAGCGCTGGAGGCTTGGGCGCGCTGCGCCTCCAGCGAGTTTGCTGATCAGGGTGTGACGTTCACCACTATCAACATGCCACTGGTGCGCACCCCCATGATTGCGCCGACGGGTTTGTACGACAACGTTCCCACGCTGGCACCCGACGAAGCGGCTGACATGATTGCGCAGGCCTGTATTTTCAAGCCAGTGCGTATTGCCACGCGTCTGGGTATCACCGGGCAGCTGCTGCACGCCGTGCTGCCACGGGTGGCGCAAATCGCCATGAACACCGCCTTTCGCATGTTCCCCGACTCCGGCGCCGCCAAGGGAGCCAAGCCGGGCGACAAAGTGGCCAAACCGCATTTGTCGGCGTAGGCGGTGGCGATGCAGCAGATGATGCAGGGCATCCACTTTTAGATAAAAACACATGCTAGCTAACGTGCAGCACGCGTCACT
>JADGRK010000053.1 GCA_017880985.1 Rhodoferax sp.
ACCGAAGTCACCGCTAATCCGGGACTCGCGACGGGAAGCTGCACAAACACACAAGGATCAACTGACCAGCGACCCTCGTTCTACGGTCCTTCGCCCCTGTCGCGTCGAATTCTCTCGGCTGCACGCTGAACAGACCAACACGGAGAGGGACATGATGATGAACCAGAAGTACGGGCGGGTAGTGGTGGGTGTCGACGGTTCGGAGGGCTCGAAGGCAGCACTGCGGTGGGCAGTGGGCCAGGCCGATCTCACCGGCGCAAAGGTAGAAGCCGTCGCCGCCTGGGAATACCCGGCCACCTATGGTTGGGCGCCGATGTACTCCGACGATGAAACCTTGCCAGAACTGACCAAGAAGCAAGTATCGGAAACCGTTCGGGACACGCTCGGCGCCGAAGCGGCTGACCTCATCGGCGTGACCGTCACCGAGGGTCAGTCGGCCCACGTTCTCCTCACGTCCTCGGCAGGTGCGGACCTGCTCGTCGTGGGACGCCGCGGACGCGGCGGCTTCGCCGGTCTCTTGCTCGGTTCCGTCAGCCAGCATTGCGTCCATCACGCGAGTTGCCCTGTCGTGGTGGTCCCCCGCGCGGAGTGACCAGTATCGGGTGCCCGGAATGGGCACCCGGTGCTGGGTGTTTGACAAAGACAACCGGGGAAGCGCTGTGTGACCCCGGACGAGCGACAGAAGCGTACTGGCCATGACAATTACATCCTCACGACCTACCCCGGCCACGGCCTCCACACCACCGCGCGCCGACAGACCGACTCGCACAATGCTCGTCGATCCTCGATTCGTCGGGCTGGCGGAGCAGTTCTTTCACCTCTTCCGTGAGAGCCATGATGGTGGCGGCGCACTTGCCGTGTATCTGCACGGAGAGCCCGTGATCGACGTGTGGGCCGGATGGTCGACGCGCAATGAGCGGTGGCGGGACGACACCGTCGCACTGTCCTTCTCGACCGGAAAGGGCGTAGCGAGCACGGTGCTGCACCGGTTGGCTCAGCGCGGCCTGATCGACTACGACACGCCTGTCGCCGCCTACTGGCCCGAATTCGCCGCCGCCGGCAAGGCTGACATCACCGTCCGCGAACTGATGAGCCACCGC
Source organism: Rhodoferax sp. (assembly GCA_017880985.1). Classification (GTDB taxonomy): domain Bacteria; phylum Pseudomonadota; class Gammaproteobacteria; order Burkholderiales; family Burkholderiaceae_C; genus Rhodoferax. The sequence goes on from JADGRK010000053.1 coordinate 1,101, forward strand.
GCAGGGCTGCACCGAGTTCGTGGCCTGGTCCCCGGCCGACTGGGGCTGATGGAACAGGATCGGATGGTCGCCGCGCTGGCCGCCGCCGCACCCGATCGGCGTCGAATGACCACCCCCGGTTACCACGCGGTGACGTACGGCTCACTCGCGGCGGAGCTGGCAACGCGGGCAAGCGGAACGCCGTTCACGGATCTGGTGCGCACGGAAATCGCCGAACCGCTGGGCATCCCGGAATTCTGGTACCAGGTGCCCGCAGAGGAGCGGCACCGAATCGCCAAGGTGTTCCCAAGGATAAATCCCTTCGGAGTACCTTGGGTAGCCACATCATTCGTCCTCTCGCGGCTGCCGAAGCTGAGGGACATCGCCGACGCCGGGATGCCCGAGGGATTCGACCAGCTCGTCCGCAACCCTGCGATCCACGATTGCGTCATGCCGGGATGGAACGGCGTCTTCAGCGCCCGTGCGCTGGCGCGGATGTACGGTGCGCTCGCCAACCGTGGGAACCTGGACGGCGTTCAATTCCTGCAGGAAGACACGCTCGAGCAACTCAGCGAAGTCCAGGTCCACGCCCGCGACTATGTGCTGGGCATCAACATGGACTGGCGCCTCGGCTACCACGCCGCCATGGTCGCGAGCCGGAGCCAGCATCCCCACGCCTTCGGCCACTACGGACTTGGCGGGTCCGGTGCGTTCGCAGATCCGGAGACCGGCCTGTCGTTGGCCTTCGTGACGAGCAGGATGGGCAACGCTGTAACGCCTTTCGCGGATCTACGCCTGCCTCGGCTCGGCGCGAACGCCGAGTCGATCGCGCAGCGGCTATAGCGGTCGACCGGGCGATACTTCCCGCTGTCCACCACCGCCGCTCGTCGTGATGTCCGGCGCCACGCTCACGCCCGTGCCTGGTCGAGGAGGATCCGACGTTCGGTGGCGGCAATCACCCGCCGGGTGGCGTCGGCCGAATCCGGGGTCACGGAGACAGAGGTAATCCCGCGACGGATGAGGTGCTCGACGAGCGCAGGGTCGTTGGACACCGCCTGACCGCACAGTGACGTGGTCAAACCGGCGAGCTCGGCGCGCTCAAGAATCCTGTCGATGGCATCGAGGACGGCCGGATCTTGCGTGTCGAACACGTCCTTGCACAACTCCGAGTCTCGGTCCACGCCGAGCGTCAGCTGAGTGAGATCGTTGGTACCTATCGACACTCCGTGGATCCCCATCCGCGCATACTCGGGAATCCAGTACGCGACCGACGGCACCTCGGCCATGATCCACCGGAGCATCCGACGATCGTGTCCCAGAGGATGCGCGTCGAGTTGCGCCAGACACTGTTCGAGTTCCCACCGGGTCCGCACGAAGGGGATCATCAGGTGCACGTTGTCGAGCCGTTCCCGGACGCGGTGCAATACATCGAGATCAAGGCTGAAGAGCTCCGGATCGCGGACATAGCGGAAGCAACCGCGGTATCCGATCATCGGGTTGTCCTCCACCGGTTCGACCTCGCCTCCGATCAGACCGGCGAACTCGTTGCTGCGTAGGTCGATTGCCCGGTAGACGACCGGACGTGGCGCAAACGCGGCCGCGATCCGGCCCACCCCGTCCGCCATCTGAGCGACATACTCCTCCCGGCGTCCCTGCGCGATCATGTACGTGGGGTGCTGGCCCTTCAGGGCCTCGGTGACCATGAACTCGGCGCGCAGCAGACCCACGCCGTCAACGTCCATCGCTGCCACGCGCTCGGCGGCGTCGGGCGAGGCGAGGTTCACGTAGAGCGAGGTAGCCGTCGGCTCCGTGACCCGACGGGCCCCTTGCCGCGCTTCGACGACGCCGCCGGCAGCAACGGGCTTCGCGGCAGGCGCGCCAGCACCATCGAGTACGGCCCCGGAGTCTCCGTCCACCGTGACGAGCTGCCCGTCCTTGAGATCGACGGTGGCGGTGCGGGCTCCCACAACCACCGGGCGGCCCAGCTCTCGGCCCACGATCGCCGCGTGACAGGTGATTCCGCCACCGTCGGTGACGATCGCCGCTGCGCGTCGAAGCACCGGAAGCCAGTCTGGGCGCGTCATCGGGGCGACGAGCACCTCGCCCTCGGAAAGCTTTGAGCTGTCCTCGAGAGAACGCAATACCCGCACGCGCCCGGTCACTGAACCCGGCCCCGCCCCCAGTCCCTGGACGAGGATTTCCTGCTTCCTCGCCGGCTCTTGCTCAGTGACCACCGGCTGCGGCTCGGCGACCGATGGAGTGTGCATGTCGAGGGTGGTGATCGGCCGGGTCTGCACGACCCACAGGCGCTCTCCGGAAATCGCGAACTCGAGATCCTGAGGAGTGCCGTAGTGGTTCTCAATCGAACAGGCCATCAGTGCAATTCGCGACAGCTGACTGTCGTCGAGAACCCTGCGACTTCTGTCGTCATCGGTCAGCTCGACTCTCTTGTCCCCAGAGTCGCCGGACGTGATCTCGAACGACTGCGCGCCGAGGTGCACGGCAAGAACGCGGAAGTCGGCCTTGGCCACCTCATACACGTCGGGCTCGACCTGCCCCCCGACGACGACCTCACCGAGACCGCGCGCAGCTTCGATGACCACGTGGTCGCGGGCCCCTGTTCGCGGGTCCGCCGTGAACGACTCCTGACGCTGCACGGCCGAAGTACACCTCGCTCCAAAGCAGCCATTCCCGGCGCGTAGTGCGCTCCCACCCAAACGTGACGCATGATGCCGATGTGCTGAAAGTCCAGGCTTCCAGCCTGGCGCAGTGACCCGTGCATGGGCTTGTGGCTGCACGTAGCAAGGAGACTTGTAGTACTACCAATAACAGAGCTGTCCACGCTTGCTGCACAGGCGCTAGCGGTAAAAATGCTTGACGACCAAGGCATTTTCTCCAGGCAAAGGCGTGCCTTGCATGAACTCTACACGATCTTTCTGGCTTCCATATAGAACCTTTTCTCGTGCGCCTGGCCCAGTGAGAAGGTCTTGCGCGGCAAGGCGCCCTCCAGAATGACGGTCTTGAACAGCTCGGACTTGTGCATGCCGGCAAAATAAAAGCCGGCATTGCCAGTTTGCAAAGCCATTCGCTCAAGCACGTCTCGGCCATGCACGTAATCGATGGTTTCTGCGCCTGCGCCTTGCAGGAACTGATCGAGAAAAGTTTGCAGCGTACCCACCGGCAGGTTGGACGGGGGATGATCAATCTCGATGACACCGAAGGATTGCCCGCCGCCGATCAAACCGACGGCCTGGCTGGTGCCACGGGTGCTGTCCACGCGTTGCATCATGGCTAGGGATGTTGCCACTTCGGTGTAGCTGAGATTGACTCCGAATGTCTTCTTGAGTTCGGCCAGAACATTCTTTTTGAGGCCAAACAGCAGTCGGTGGATCGCCTCAAACTCCAAGCCCTGATCATGCACATTGTCGATTTCAACCAGCGCGAAACGGCTCGGATGATCCATGCCGACCAGCGGTTTCTTCTTCTCCCATATCGCCTTGGCGGTGGCCAGCGAGTGGTTGCCGTCGCCCATGGCGAACAACAACACCGGCCGCTCTTGTCCAACCCCGTATTTGGCGGCAAAGGCTTGCGGCTGCGCCAGGGCACGCAGGGCTTGTACGACCCGTTCTTCGCCTTCGGCATTGACCGCAAAAGCGCTCAGGTGACCGCCACCCTGCATCAATTCAAAATCATAGAGCCGCTCAAAAGCGGCTTTGGCCGCCGTCAGCGGTGCGATGACGCTGTGCTCGGGGTCATCGATCAGCACCAGAATGTGGGGCAATTCCAGAGCGGCGGCTTCCCGAATCTTCATGCGCGGTGGCAAGCGGTCAACAATCGTGCCTTCCGTGGCCCGTATCAGACTCGCTGAGCCGACCCGGTAGTCGTAGCACTCCAGATCGAGACACAACATCAGGCCATGGCGGGTTTTCCCGGCCACGCTGCGCTCGACATAGATCAAGCCCTCGCGCGGCACCAGAACGCCCGACTGCAGGTAGCTGTTCATGGCCTGCCCGATGGCCGTGATGCGCTCGGGTGCGTCGCCCTGGTCCAGATAAACCTCGGGAAAAGTCAAATTCAGCGTCGAAGGCGCGTTGCCGACAAATTGCTTCACGTCAGCCCAATACTTCGGCTCCGAGGTGAATTGGTCGCAGGCGATGACCGCCCACTTTTGCAAGTCGGTACCGTCTCTGGGCAGATAGACCTGCGGGATCTGGATGCCAATGTCACTGAAATGTTTCATGAATGTGTTTTCGCGATGAATGGTGGACTGTATTTTTCAGAAGCTGCTGATTATTTACCAACAGCGCAACCATGCCGCCGTGGCGCTGGGCATCGCTGCTTTGACTCCCTGAACAAGCTGATTGAAACGCAAGCGGCTAGAATCTGCCCTTGTCAGGAGAGAGCCACCCTTTGCGGTGGCCGCCGAAGGCGCAGAACGGCTGATCGCAGCGGTTTGAACGCTCAGGCAAAAGGACTGACAGACCTTGAGGGCTTGCAATACCTTCAAGCGTTTCCCCACTGGAGAGAGGTCTGACCGGCATTCAAACCGGCTTTGACCCACCGAAGGAGCAACCCGCAGTCGCGGCGAATCTCTCAGGTAAAGCGGACAGCGGGGGCAGCCTGTGGCCTGGACAGCAGTCGAGGCCATGGAATTTGAGATGCCCCTTTTCCTTTGCAGGAGTTCGCTGATGACGACCGCGTCCGACAACCTATCTAAAACCCCGCTCAACGACCTGCATCTGTCGCTCGGCGCCCGCATGGTGCCGTTTGCCGGCTACTCCATGCCAGTCCAGTACCCGGCAGGTCTGATGGCCGAGCACAAGCACACCCGCACTGCTGCGGGCCTGTTTGATGTTTCCCACATGGGCCAATTGCGCCTGGTCGGTCCGGCTGCGGCCGCTGCCTTTGAGAGCTTGATCCCGGTCGATGTGATTGACCTGCCAGTGGGCAAACAGCGCTACGGTCTGCTGCTCAATGAAGCCGGTGGCATCATCGATGACCTGATGTTTGTCAACCGCGATTACGCTCATGGCGGCGACATTTTTGTCATCGTCAATGGTGCCTGCAAGGTCGGCGACATGGCGCACATTCAGGCCAAAATCGGCAAGCGTTGTCAGGTCATTCCGATGCCCGAGCGGGCCCTGTTGGCGCTGCAAGGGCCGCAAGCCGTGACGGCTTTGTCAAGGTTGGCGCCGGGTGTGGAAAAGCTGGTGTTCATGACCGGTGGCAACTTCAAAATTCAGGCAGGCAATCAGGGCATCGACGTGTTCCTGACGCGCAGCGGCTACACCGGCGAAGACGGATTCGAAATCTCGGTCCTCGCGACGCAGGCAGAGGCCTTGGCGCGCGCCCTGCTGGCGCAACCCGAAGTCAAGCCGATTGGCCTGGGCGCACGCAACTCGCTGCGGCTCGAAGCTGGTCTGCCGCTGTACGGCAACGACATCGACACCACGACCACACCGGTTGAAGCGAGTCTGCAATGGGCCATGCAGAAGGTGCGGCGCACCAGCGGCGCGCGCGCTGGTGGTTTTCCGGGTGCTACTAAAATATTAGCGCAACTCGCAGGTGGGGCGGGGGCTATCGGCAAAAAACGTGTGGGACTGCTGGCGCTGGAACGGATTCCGGTGCGGGAACATGTCGAACTGCAAGACCTGAGCGGTCAACACATCGGCGAAGTCACCAGCGGCCTGTTGGGCCCGACTATCGACCAGCCAGTCGCCATGGGCTACGTGCCGCTTGCGTTTGCCACAGTGGGCAGCAAAATCAACGCCATCGTGCGCGGCAAGCCAGTGCTGATGGAAGTGGTGGCCATGCCGTTTGTGCCGACCAGCTATTTCCGTGGCTAATTTTCCTGCATTGTCATTGCGGGCTTGACCCGCAATCTATGTCCTCTGACATCATTGATCCCGGATCCAGTCCGGGATGACAGTGAAAAGCGAATCAGTTATCAATCAACGGTCAACAATCAATTTCTTTTTTGGAGCAACCTCATGACGATCAAATACACCCCCGACCACGAATGGATCAAAGTTGACGGTAACCTGGGCACCGTTGGCATCACGCACCACGCGCAAGACGCTTTGGGTGACGTAGTGTTTGTTGACCTGCCCGAAGTTGGCAAAACCTACGCCCAGAAGGACGCGGCTGCCGTGGTGGAATCGGTCAAGGCCGCCGCCGACGTTTATATGCCCGCCAATGGCCAGGTCACTGAAGTCAATGAAGCCTTGCGCGCCGACCCGTCGCTGGCCAACAGCGACCCGATGGGAGCGGGCTGGTTCTTCAAGGTCAAACTGGCCAATCCGGCGGACCTGGATGCGCTGATGGACGAGACCAGCTACACGACTTTCTCTGCCAACGCTTGATGCCAGCCGTTTTCCCGCCACAATCACCTACGGATTTTTTATGCCTTCTCTTTTTTCCTATGGCACCCTTCAGCAAGAAGAGGTTCAGGTTGCAACCTTTGGCAGAAAGCTCGTTGGCCAACGCGACGAGATTCTTGAATTCAAACAACTTCTCGTGAAAATTGAGGATCCGGCAGTGGTTGCGCTGAGTGGAAAAACACATCACCCCATCCTCCAATTCACGGGCAACATCAGTGACCGCGTCGCCGGCACCGTGTTCGACATCACCGACACGGAGCTGGTCAATGCGGACAAATATGAGGTAGCCGCCTACAAGCGTGTGTTGGCCCGACTTGCATCAGGTTCTCAAACATGGGTGTATGTTGACGCCAACCATGGCCCCACTCCTACCCTTACCCAACTAGAAAACACGTCTGAATTTATTGCCCGCCACATTGGCGTGGATGCGGCTGACGAGGCCGTGATGCTCAAAGCGGTGGGCGCCGGCTCCCGCCGTGAGCTGATCGACGCCATCGTGCCGCGCTCAATCGCCCGCAGTCGGCCGATGGACATCCCCGCGCCCATCACGGAGGCGGCCGCGCTGGCCGAGCTCAAAGCCATGGCTTCCAGGAACAAGGTGTTCAAGAGCTACATCGGCCAGGGCTATTACGACACCCATACGCCCGGTGTGATTCTGCGCAACATTCTGGAAAACCCGGCCTGGTACACCGCCTATACGCCGTATCAGGCAGAGATCAGCCAGGGCCGCATGGAAGCCCTGGTCAACTTTCAGACCATGGTCATGGATCTGACCGCGATGTCCATCGCCAACGCCTCGATGCTGGACGAAGCGACTGCGGCGGCTGAAGCGATGACGATGGCGTTGCGCGCGGGCAAATCCAAGTCCACCACCTTTTTGGTGGACTCTGAAGTGTTGCCGCAAACGCTGGCTGTGATTCAGACCCGGGCTCAGCCATTCGGGATCACGGTCAAGGTTTGCAACGGTGATGAAGCGCTGGCGCAGAGCAGTTTTGCCGCGCTGCTGCAATACCCTGGCGTGAGTGGTGTGGTGCGCGACGATCGCGCCTGGATCAAGGCCTATAAAGCCAACGGCGGTATCGTCATCATGGCCGCCGACCTGCTGGCACTCACCCTGCTCACGCCCCCCGGCGAGCTCGGTGCTGACATTGCCATTGGCACCACGCAGCGCTTTGGCATGCCGATGGGTAATGGTGGCCCACACGCCGCCTACATGGCCTGTCGTGACGAGTTCAAACGCGCCATGCCGGGCCGCCTGGTGGGCGTGAGCGTCGATGCGCATGGCAACCCGGCCTACCGGCTGGCGCTACAAACGCGTGAGCAACACATTCGCCGCGAGAAAGCTACGTCCAATATCTGCACGGCGCAGGTTTTACCCGCCGTGGTGGCCAGCATGTATGCGGTTTATCACGGCCCTGAAGGTCTCAAGCGCATCGCACAGCGAGTCGCTACTTTTACCGCCATTCTGGCGCGCGGCCTGCAGCACATGGGATTTCGGATCACCAACGCGACGGCGTTCGACACGCTGACCATTCACACCTCCGGGGCCACCGACTTGATCGCGACACGTGCCCGCGCGGGAGGGGCTAATCTTCGGCTGGTTTCGAAAAGCAGCCTCGGTGTGTCCCTGGATGAAACTACAACGCGCGCGGATGTTGAACAGTTGTGGGGTTTCTTTACCCTCATGCGTCCGCAAGCCGCGCAAGTCGATGCAAGCGCTGCGGCGAGCACTGCACCAGCGCTCAGTTTTGCTCAATTTCAAAGCCATTGCGAGACGCTGATTCCAGGCGCATTGCAGCGCTCAAGTCAATTCTTGACGCACCCGGTGTTTAACAGCTATTACTCCGAGACCGGCATGCTGCGCTACATCCGTCGTCTGTCTGACTTTGACCTGGCGCTGGATCGCTGCATGATCCCGCTGGGCAGTTGCACCATGAAGCTCAACGCCACCAGCGAGATGCTGCCCATCACCTGGCCCGAGTTTGCCGGCATTCACCCGTTTTGTCCCGCAGACCAGCGCGCTGGCTACGCCGAACTGGATGAGCAATTGCGTGCCTGGTTGTGCCAGGCCACGGGCTACGCCGGTATCAGCCTGCAGCCCAATGCTGGCTCGCAAGGCGAATACAGCGGCATGCTGGTGATCCGCGCCTACCACCAGGCGCGCGGACAGGCTCATCGCAACATCTGCTTGATCCCCAGTAGCGCGCACGGCACCAACCCAGCCAGTGCCACCATGGCTGGCTTCAGGGTTGTAGTGACTGCCTGCGACGCCAATGGCAATGTCGATATGGCCGACCTGCAGGCCAAGTGTGAGCAATACAGCGCCAACTTGGGCGCGGTGATGATCACTTACCCCAGCACCCACGGCGTGTTTGAGACCAGCGTCAAGGAACTGTCAGCTCTGGTGCACGCGCACGGCGGTCGTGTTTATGTCGACGGGGCCAACATGAATGCGTTGGTGGGTCTGGCCGCGCCCGGCGAATTTGGCGGCGACGTGAGCCACCTGAACCTGCACAAAACCTTCTGCATTCCGCACGGCGGTGGCGGCCCTGGCGTGGGACCGGTGTGCGTGGTGGCTGATTTGGTGCCGTATTTGCCGGGCAGTGGTGCCCCGGGCGGCGTTGGGGCGGTGGCGGCGGCGCCGCTAGGCAATGCGTCGGTGCTTCCCATCAGTTGGATGTACTGTCGCATGATGGGAGCGCAAGGCCTGACGGCTGCCACCGAGGTGGCTATTTTGAGCGCCAACTACATCAGCGTCCAATTGCGCGACCATTACCCCACGCTCTACACCAGCGACAGCAAGGATGGCAAGCCAGGCCGCGTGGCGCACGAGTGCATTCTCGATTTGCGTCCCCTGAAAGAAACCAGCGGCGGCGTCCACGGCGTCAGCGCTGAAGATGTGACCAAGCGCCTGATGGACTACGGTTTTCATGCGCCCACCATGAGTTTCCCGGTGCCCGGCACGCTGATGGTCGAGCCCACAGAGAGCGAAACACTCGAAGAACTTGACCGCTTCATCAATGCCATGATTGCCATCCGGCAAGAGATTACCAAAGTGGAGCGGGGCGTTTGGCCGCAGGGCAACAACCCCCTGAGCCACGCGCCGCACACCGCCGCGTCGCTCTTGGGTGAGGCGTGGGATCGGCCCTATTCGCGTGAAGTGGCCGCCTTTCCGCTGCCCAGCCTGAAACAGTCCAAATACTGGGTGCCAGTAGGCCGCATCGACAACGTCTATGGTGACCGCAATTTATTCTGCGCTTGCGTGCCGGTGGGCAAGTCGGGGCGGGGATGAGTTGCGGTTTTGGGCCATGCATACCGCGCTCAAGATCGAATAGCCGCCGCGTGTGACGCTCTTCATGATTGCAACGCCAGCCACCGATCAATCTTTTCAGGTTCATGGACAGTTCGTAGCGTGGCATAGGCCGTCTCAGCGTCG
>JADGRK010000002.1 GCA_017880985.1 Rhodoferax sp.
GACACCCACATAGCCAAACGCTGGCTTGGTCCAAAGCAAGTTGCCGCGAACCGCGTTGACACAGCCCACCGCGGCCTGAAATGCACGCGCACAGACCACCTCACCCGCGCGACTGACGCGGCCCACCAAATCAACCAGGCGCTCAATGTCATTGGTGCCGCGCGGTGAAGCAATGGGAGACTCCCAGCGCACGGCGCCATTGGACGGATTGATTCCGACCAGGCGTCCGGACAAGCCCGCCACCAGCGTATCGCCTACGGCCAACAAGACGCCTGCCTGCCGCAACACCAGGGACTCGCCTGGCCGCTGCTGGGTCCAGAGCTTTTGCCCCGAATCGGCATCAAACGCACTGACTGAACGATCTGCCGTGAGTACGAAGACGCGCCCGCCTGCAACCAGGGGTGCCGTAAAACCTTGCGCTGACAGCTTTTGCCGCCAGATCTGACGTCCGCCGTCGAGCGCAACCAATTCATTGGCACGAGTGACAACGGCTGCAATACGCCCGTCGCTTCCAACCCCGGCGGCGATCTGACCAGCCACATTGGTGCGCCACAGCGCGGTGCCGGTGCTGGCATCAAACGATCCAACGACCCCGTCCGAGCTGGCGACCGTCACGGCGGAACCGTTCACCATGACATCAAGCGGAAAGCCGACCACCCCAATTTTTGCAGTCCACGCCAGACGCACGCCCAGCAGACCCGGGTTGGGTGCTAGTTCGGTCGGCTTGGGCTTCTCAGGCCCACTCGAACAACTGATGAGAAAACCGGCAACGATAAAACCAAGAATGGCCTTGCCGGTACTGAACAAAACATCAAGCTTCACTTTTTCCCCTCCACTGGCAGATCACCTGGCACAGGCACGGCAGCAGCAATTTTCGGAGCAGCAAGACCACGGCGTGCGTCACTGCCCGCCTGCGGATCAACCCCCAGCGAGTTCAATTTGATTTCGACCAAACGCCGATATTCAGTGCGTTCTTCAAAGCTTTTGAACGCTTTTTCGTATTCAACAAGGGCTTCCTTTCTTTTGTTTTGCATCAAAAAAATGTCGCCTTTGCGATCAGCCACCAAGGCATCAAAGTTGGCAGGAAATGGTCCACTTAACTGCTTCAACGCCTCTTCAAAAGCTTTCGATTCCATCAATACCCCGGCCAGTCGTAACTTTGCGATTGCCTTATAGCCCTCATCCGAGGACTTGTCGGCAACCCAGCTCAAAGCGGCCTTCGTGGCCTCCACATTGCCAGCGCTGTAATATTGTTTTGCCACCAACAGCCCGGCCTGCTGCGCATAAGTTGTGGATGCAAAGCGGTCTTTCATATCATTAAAAACACGGTCAACTTTTGCCATGTCCGCCGACTTCACGACACGCTCCACTTCGTCAAACATGGCGGCCGCCTGCGCTGCCTGATTGCGCTGCCAATACTGATAAAAATTCCAGCCGGCGAAAAGACCCAACACCAAAATCAACGCCCAGGTGATGGTGTTTCCATATTGACTCCAATAGTGCTTGAGCTGATCGAGTTGCTCTTGTTCTTCAAGATCGAGTTGATTTGCCATAAAAGCCTTCTAATTAGTTGAGGACAGAGCTAAAGATCTGTCCCGCAATCATTTACCTAAGTTGAGGAGAGAGCTAAGGTCTATCCTCCAAATATTTACCTTGGCTGGGGACGGCGCCAAGGCCGATTCCCTCAAATATTCAAGTGTGCGATTGTAGGGTGGACGCCCAGGCGGCAATATCAGTGAGTGATCGGGTGACTTGTGCACCGCCGCCATCGCGCAGCGGTTTGACTGTGACGGCATTTTGCGCCAACTCATCGTTCCCAAAAATTAGCGCGTACCGCGCACCGCTGGCATCTGCTTTCTTAAACTGCGACTTCATGCTGCCCGTGTTCTGATCCAGACTCGCATGCATTTGCACGCTGATACCGGCGGCGCGCAAGGCATTTAGAACCTGAATCGTCATCGGTAAAGCATCGGCATCCGGAATCACAGCATAGACATCGGGCGCTGGTGCAGTCCGGGTCTGGCCTTGTTCCTGGATCAGCTCCAGCACCCGCTCCAGACCCATACCCCAGCCGACCGCCGGCGTCGGCTTGCCGCCCAGCAGCTCAAACAGGCCGTCATAACGCCCACCGCCACACAGGGCACCCTGGGCACCCAACTCGTCAGTCAGAAACTCGAACACCGTGTGGCTGTAGTAATCCAGACCTCGAACCAGACGCGGATTGACAGTCCATTTCACGGCGCAAGCCGAAAGCAGTCTCTTGACGCTGTCAAAGTGCTGGAGCGAAGCGTCACCAAGGTAATTCAGAAGCTGCGGCGCATCCTGTACAAGCGCCTGCATCGTCGGGTTCTTGGTATCGAGAATACGCAACGGGTTGCTGTGCAGACGGCGTTGAGCTTCGGTGTCCAAAAGCTCGAAATGTTGCTCAAAGTAAGCAATCAAGGCCACACGATGGGCCTGCCGCTCAGCGGGCCGGCCCAAGCTGTTGATCTCGATTCGCACGTTACGCAAGCCAAGCCTGGCAAACAGATGGTGCACCAACAGCATCATTTCGGCATCAACTTCCGGGCCGGCAAATCCAAGGGCTTCTGCCCCCAACTGATAGAACTGCCGATAGCGCCCGCGCTGGGGTCGTTCATGCCGAAACATCGGTCCCATGTAGTACAGACGCTTGCCACCGTCGTAGGTCAGGTTGTGCTCAATGGCAGCGCGTACCACACCAGGCGTACTTTCCGGGCGCAAGCTGAGCTGTTCGCCGTTAAGTTTATCCTCAAAGGAATACATTTCCTTCTCGACGATGTCAGTGCTCTCCCCCGTGCCACGCACGAACAGCGCGGTCGGCTCGACGATCGGCGTACGAATGTTCCGGTAGGCATACAAGCCCATCACGGACCGTACCTGATCCTCCAGCCATTCCCAGCGCGCTGAATCTGGCGGGAGAATGTCGTTCATGCCTTTGACGGCTGTCAGTTTTTCTGATTTTGTAGCGACCAGTTTTTCACTCATGACTCAACTCAATTCGCCGTGGCAATCGAATGCCTACCGAAGCGCTCTTCAATGTAGTTTTCAACAATTTCCTGAAACTCTTGCGCAATCGACTCCCCGCGCAAGGTCAAGCGTTTTTCGCCATCAATGAATACCGGTGCCGCCGGTGTTTCACCCGTGCCCGGCAGACTGATACCAATGTCAGCCTGCTTGCTTTCTCCCGGTCCATTGACGATACAGCCCATCACAGCGACCTTGAGCTTTTCAACCCCTGGATATTTCTCACGCCAGACTGGCATCTGTCGCCGCAAGAAGTCTTCAATCTGCTTGGTCAATTCCTGAAAAGTGCTGCTCGTGGTACGACCACAACCCGGGCAGGCGGTGACACTGGGAACAAACGACCTGAGCTCGAGTGCCTGCAATATCTCGGCAGCGATCACAACCTCCTGGGTTCTGGCTTCACCGGGCTGCGGCGTCAGTGACACGCGAATGGTGTCACCGATGCCCTCCTGCAACAAAATGGAAAGTGCCACCGCGGAGGCGACAGTACCCTTGGTGCCCATACCGGCTTCGGTCAAACCCAGGTGCAGAGGGTAGTCACATCGCTTGGCCAATTCACGGTAAACCGAAATCAAATCCTGGACACCGCTGACTTTGCAGGACAGCATAATCTGACTGCGATCCATCCCCATCTCGACCGCACGTCCTGCCGATTCAATCGCCGAGGTAATCAATGCTTCATACATCACCGGCTTGGCGTCCCAAGGCAAGGCGCGGCGACTGTTTTGATCCATCAAGTCGGCCAGCAACTGCTGGTCCAGACTGCCCCAGTTCACGCCAATACGGACCGGTTTGTCCCAGCGCAGCGCCGCTTCTATCATCAGTCCGAACTGCCGGTCGCGTTTATCGCCCTTGCCGACATTACCCGGATTGATGCGGTACTTCGACAGGGCTTGGGCGCACTCTGGAACGTCCGTCAACAGTCGATGGCCGTTGTAGTGAAAGTCACCGATCAGGGGAACATCAATTCCCATTCTGTCGAGCTGCTCACGGATGTATGGAACGGCTTGGGCGGCCTCAGGCGTGTTGACCGTCAGGCGCACCATCTCAGAGCCCGCCAGTGCCAGTTCCTTGACCTGAATTGCAGTTCCGATGACATCGACTGTGTCCGTATTAGTCATCGACTGAACGCGCACCGGCGCATCGCCACCCACCGTCACCACCCTTGTACCCCAAGCGACCCGCGCCTGGCGAGATCGCCTTCCTTGGGGTCGGGCCGATTCAATCGGTAAAAAAGATTCCACTACCTGACCTCAAAACGAGCAACATTGTCCTTTGCAATGCCTCTCAGATCAAAAGGCTTGCCGCGCACCTGAACCTCTGTGCTATCTGCCCGACCAACCACCACCGAGAGTGGCATGGCACCAGATGCAGCAACAACTTCACCGCCGCCAATGGTCTTGCGCAATTGAACTACCTTATTCGCATCAACTACCTCAACCCAGGACGAACCATGCGCCTTAATGACAAGCAGGCCGGTGGTTGCACCTGACTCAGTCGCCGGCACCGAAACCGCAGCGCCCGCCAGGCCAGACATGGATGCAGAAGATGCCTGAATCGGCGGTTTGGCTGCCAACAGAACTTCCGAACTTGCCAGTGCCGGACTCGCAGGCGGGGTCGTCGCAATGGCCTCGGAGACGACCCAACTTTCAACTGTTGCAGGCGCCGACGCCGATAATGGCATTAACCCAGCAGTGGTCTGTGATGTTCGCGCTTGGGCAACCTTGATGGCTGGTGCAACCGGGAGAAAAAGTAGCACCACAACACCGACCACAAGCATCAAAACAGCCAAAACAACAGGCTTCGAAAGTTGATCCCGAAATGACATGCTGGCGCCATCCCCTGCTGCCCGAAACGGAACGTTGATACCTGACTCGTCTGTTTTAAGGCGTGGCGTACTGGTACTGGGCAAACTCTCCAACACTGGGACAGGATCGATTTTCAAGGTACGGCACACACTGGCGGCCAGTGCACGAACAAAAACTGTATCTGGCAACAAATCAAATCGGTCTGCTTCAAGCGCTTCAAGTTTTTTTACCGGCACTTTCAACGAAACAGCCAAAGCTGCAATGTGCAACCCTTGCCCGATACGTGCCGTCTGCAGCATCTTGCCAGCCGATATCGGGGCAACTGAATCGTGGGCAACGGTCGGTTCCGCAGAGAAACCCAAAACATGCTCATTCATCAAATTTTCCCAGTTGATAAGCACTGGCCTCACGCGACTGCGGAAAACGCTTGAGCAATTGCGCCGCAAGCTGCAGCATCGCCTCCCGATTTTCCATGCGCCGTTCAGCTCTAACCCCTAACCAGAGAGACTCGGCATTGGCCAGTTCAGTGTTATTCAAACGTCGCAGATAAAACTGCGCCCGGACATAGTCACCACGCTGGAACAGCAAAGTGGCCAAGTTATAGGCCGTGACGGGGTTGCCAGCGTCAAACTCGTATGACTTCAGAAGGCTACGTTCGGCCTCTGCTCGCAATCCGGCCCGTGCCTGACACAAACCCTGTGCCCTGAAGGTCTTGGCACGTTCCCCGTACTGCGGATTTGAAAGCGCCTGCGAGAAAAGCTGCTCCGCCTCCGGGTAGCGCGCCTGCTGACACAACAACCAACCCAGGTTGTGCATGACATTCGAGTCCCGTGGATTGATCGTCAGGGATTTTCTGAAACTCTCTTCAGAGATTCGGAAATCATTGAGACGCATATAAATCAAGCCACGCAAGCTATAGGCTTCAGCGTAGTTTGGATCGGCAGCCATCGACTGCTTGAGCTCGTCCAAAGCAATCGTGGTTTGACCCTGCTCAAAATAGCCAACCGCCAACTCCAGGCGAATGCGTGCCCTCTTGCGAAATTCAGGCTCGTCCGAATCAGTCACCACTTCAACCCCGCTGCCAGCCGGCCCTGCGGCTGACATTTTTGAAGCACAACCAGAAATACCGGTCAAGGCAAGCACCAGCAGGCAGGCACAAAAAAACCAGTGTCTGATTGGTCGCCATCCTGGTGCATTCGTGCTCATAATTCAAGCCTCTTTCAATTCATTGGTAGACGCCGGAATCGACTTCAGCATGAATGTACGCTGGCGCGCGATCCGCTGACCGACCCGGGTCCGGTCCTTGACTTCACCCGCGAGCTGCCCACAGGCCGCGTCAATATCATCGCCTCGGGTCCTGCGTATCGTTGTAACTATCCCCGCCTCAGTCAGTATTTTGGCAAAGACCTGAATCTGTTCTGGGAAAGATCGGTTCAAGCCAGACTCAGGGAAAGGGTTGAACGGAATCAAATTGAACTTGCACCAAACTTGGCCGCTTGAATAATGGCGGATCAGGCGGACCAACTGCTGCGCATGCTCGACCTGATCGTTGACCCCATCAAGCATGCAATATTCAAACGTAATGAAATCACGCGGTGCATGAATCAAATAGCGTTGACAAGCTTGCATCAACTCGGCAATCGAATATTTTTTGTTGAGGGGCACCAGGTCGTCCCGCAGCTCATCGTTGGGCGCATGCAAGGACACGGCAAGCGCCACCGGGCAGTCCTGCGCTAAACGGTCCATCTTGGGTACGATGCCGGAAGTGGACACGGTTACACGTCGTCTCGATAGACCATAGCCGTGATCGTCAAGCATAACGCGCAGCGCCGGTAACAATTCCGAATAGTTCTGCAGCGGCTCACCCATTCCCATCATCACTACGTTGGAGATTACCCGGTCTTCACGCTGCAAATGTTTTCTCAAAAAATGCTCGGCGAACCACAACTGGGCAACAATTTCCCCGGTTCTCAGATTTCGACTAAATCCCTGATGCCCGGTAGAACAAAATCGGCAGCCCATTGCGCAGCCTGCTTGCGACGAAATGCAAAGAGTGCCACGATCTTCTTCGGGAATAAAAACCGTCTCAACGGCATCACCTGCACCCACGTCGAACAACCATTTAATGGTACCGTCTGACGAAATGTGCTGCGACATCGTCGGTGCCGCCTCTATTCTGGCGCAGACTTTCAGCTTGTCCCGCAAGGACTTGGCGAGATCGCTCATGTCATCAAAATTGGACGCACCTTTTTGATGAATCCATCGAAACAACTGGACTGCACGATAACGCTTCTCGCCCAGCCGCTCGCAAAAGACGGCCAAGCCCTCAAGGTCGTAATCGAGCAGATTAACCGTCATCGCCTGACTTAGCGGGAATACACGTTCATGCCGGGAAAGAAGAAACTGATTTCTGCGGCGGCAGTTTCAGTCGCGTCGGAACCGTGCACGGCGTTGGCATCAATGCTGTCGGCAAAGTCCGCGCGAATGGTGCCGGCTGCCGCTTTTTTGGGATCCGTCGCGCCCATCAGGTCACGGTTTTTCAAAACAGCGTTTTCACCTTCGAGAACCTGGATCATGACCGGCCCAGAGATCATGAACTCCACCAGATCCTTGAAAAAAGGACGCGCTTTATGAACTGCGTAAAAGGCTTCGGCCTCTCGCTGTGACAAATGAACCATTCTGGCGGCAACCAATTTGAGACCTGCGGCCTCAAAACGCGCGCAAATTTGACCAATGACGTTTTTAGCAACGGCATCGGGTTTTATGATGGAAAGAGTTCGTTCGATGGTCATGAGTTTTTCCTAAATTTGTGATGTTGGTTTTGCCTATCAGGCAAAACTTTATATTTTAACCCGCTACCTTCGCCGGTCAGTCAACGGCCCCGACCACCTCCGCGTTGGCCACCGCCGGAGCCAGTGCCACCGCGCCGTTGACCCTGATTCTGCCGCTGCCGCGTGAAACTATCCGCACCAATGTAGCCAAAGGCGGTCTGCATCGGATCCGGCTGCCCTGCCGCCGTTTGACGATCTCCAGACTCAGCACGATTTTTCCGACCCTGCCCTGCGCCTGGTGAGAAAGTCTGCCCATTACGCTGATTGTCAACCGATGACTCATTGCGCCGCAAATTTCCAGCGTTGCGCAGTCCTTTGCCGCGCCCACCCCGACGTCGATTTCGCACGCCAGGGTCTTGTCCCGAGCTTTCACGCATTGAAGAATCGGCCACACCGGCGCCAGATTCATCGCCATTTGCACGGGAAGTTCGCGTCCCTGCGGCCTGTGTCAATGATTTAATGTCACCCTCATCGAGTTCCATCCATGCACCGCGCTTGAGACCACGCGGCAACACCATCGCGCCATATCGGATGCGGATCAATCGACTCACCGCGTGACCTACCGCTTCAAACAGGCGACGAACTTCGCGGTTGCGGCCCTCTGATATCGTAACCCGATACCAGCAGTTCGCACCTTCTCCACCGCCTTCTTCAATTGAACCAAATTGGGCAAGGCCGTCATCAAGCTTCACGCCTTCGAGCAGTTTTTGCTTTTCATCCCCATTCAACGCCCCAAGCACCCGCACGGCATATTCCCGCTCCAGGCCGAAACGCGGATGCATCAAACTATTGGCCAATGCTCCGGAACTCGTGAACAACAATAGACCTTCTGTATTCAGATCGAGTCGCCCCACCGATTGCCATTTGCCTTGAAACAACTTGGGTAGCCTGCGAAAAACGGTGGGTCGATTCTGCGGATCATCGTGGGTTACAAGTTCTCCAGCGGGCTTGTGGTAAGCAATCACCCTCGGCGGCGGCGGATCGATTCGAAACCTGATCGGCTTGCCATTGACTTTGACGTGATCGCCAAACTGAATTCGTTGCCCGATATGCGCCGGCTCATTGTTGACTGTGATTCGGCCTTCCATGATCAACTGCTCCATCTCCAGTCGCGATCCCATGCCGGCCTGCGCCAGAACTTTGTGCAGTTTGGGTGATTCGGCCATCGGTGCCAGCACACGTTTGACAGGCACCAGGGCTGCACTTTCCTCGTCCGCATCAAACTGGCCGGATACAACGTCATTGAAACGATTGCCCATCGTATCGTTTACAGTATGAGTCGGCCTGTCAGCACTATTTAGGTTCATGGTTGGGTCCTGTCCAGTAAAACATCGAATTCCGCCTGTGCCATGGGCTCAACCGCAAAGAGCACTTCCATCACGTTGACCTGCTGCGCCGCTGTATCAAGCAAGGGCAATTGATCAAGGGATTGCAGTCCAAGATCATCGAGAAAATGTTTGGTGGTCGCAAAAAGCGCTGGGCGGCCAATCGTCTCCCGGTGACCAATGACTTCAACCCAGCCTCTATCTTCAAGTTGTTTGAGAAGAAGCGAATTGACAGTCACACCTCTTACGTCTTCAATGTCGCCGCGAGTTACCGGTTGCCGGTAGGCAATGATGGCCAGCGTTTCCAGCGTCGCACGGGTATAGCGTGGCGGTTTTTCAGGCTGCAATCGATCAAGATACTCTCTCATTTCAGGGCGACTTTGAAAACGCCACCCGCTGGCTACGTTGACCAGTTCCACCCCAGATTGCAGCCAGTCTTGCTGGAGCTCATACAATAAATTTTTGAGCGTGTCATAACTCAACCGGTCGTCAAAAAGTGCACGCATATCGCGCACCTGCAGAGGTTGCTGTGCACAAATCAAGGCAGTTTCCAGGATGCGCCTGGCATCCGTCGTATTCATGGTCTTGAAATTCCAGGAACGGCACCCACAAGGTGCAAATCAGGTCGATAGGTTGGGGCGCAGCAGGCAGATTGATAAATTCACCGCGCGGGCCTCGGCTGCTGGCCAAGGGACTGGTTTTTTACACCATTAGTTTTCATTATAACTTAGACCCCACTCCCCCAATGCCTGACGTAAATCTGTCGGCAAATCGGCCCGAAACACCATCGACTTGCGTGTGAATGGATGTATGAAAGCCAGGCGAAAAGCATGCAGGGCTTGTCGTCGCATACCCGCCGCAGTAACACCACCATATAGCTCGTCGGCGACCAGGGGATGCCCAATCGATGCCATATGCACTCGAATTTGATGGGTTCGGCCGCTATGAAGAGTACATCGAACCAGACACCCCTGTTCGCAATTTTGAAGAAGTTCAACATCCGTTCTGGCCAGCTTGCCCGGATTTTTATCGATATCGACCACCGCCATTTTCAGCCGGTTACGAGGATCCCGGCCTATCGGTGCATTGACTTCGCGCAGAGTGCGGCCCAACCAGGGACGATGGGCCAGCGCGACATACTGGCGGCTGACTTCTCGCGCGGCGATCGATCGAATCAAGGCGTCCATTGCCGCACGAGTGCGGGCCACAACCATCAGACCGCTGGTGTCTTTATCCAGCCGATGAACAATGCCAGCGCGCGGCAAATTCATGGCGCTAGCGTCATAAGCCAGCAAGCCATTCAAGAGTGTGCCGCTCCAGTTGCCGGGTGCCGGATGGACCACCAGGCCAGCCGGTTTGTTAACGATCATCAGGTGCTCATCTTCAAACATGAGGTCAAGCGCCATGGCTTCCGGCTTGAAAGCCTGGCTTTGCGGCGTCGGACGTAATTCAATGACCCCAACATCGCCAGCCTTGACGCGAATCGACGCCTTGCGCGCCACCGCTCCATTGACTACGACGCCTTCCAAATCAATCAATTGCTGCAAATAGCTGCGCGAAAATTCAGGCACCAACTCAACCAGAGCCCGATCAAGACGCTGTCCATGTTGGGACTCGGTAAATAACAGTTGGCGCAATTCGGCGTCCGGCCCCGCTTCGGTCAAGTCTTGTGCTTCTGGGCCCTCAGGACCGCCCGATATAATCAATTCGGAAATTTTCAAGAAAGTTGTTCCTCATGCTTCGAGCCAAATTATCGGTTGTCTGCGCCTGGTCAATGGCGGGTGCAGCTTTGCTGCTGTCCGGGTGTTCGTCCACCCCGGAAGACAAGGCGGCTAATTGGAGCCCCAACAAAATATACGCCGAAGCCAAAGACGAGTTGAATTCAGGAAGCTATGACAAGGCCGTAACCTTGTTTGAAAAGCTGGAAGGTCGCGCTGCCGGAACGCCCTTGGCGCAACAGGCCCAACTTGACAAGGCGTATGCACAATACAAGTCGGGTGAACCGGCGCAAGCCATTGCCACCCTTGATCGCTTCATGAAATTGCACCCGGCCAGCCCTGCGCTGGATTACGCGCTGTACCTCAAGGGGATCGTCAATTTCAATGACGATCTGGGGATGTTTGCCTCAATTACTCGCCAGGACCTGGCGGAACGTGATCAAAAAGCCTCTAAAGAATCGTTTGAAGCATTCAAGGACTTGACGACACGGTTTCCGGCCTCCCGTTACGCGCCCGACGCCGGTCAGCGCATGAACTATATTGTCAACTCGCTGGCCCAGTACGAAGTGCATGTGGCGCGCTATTACTATCACCGGGGTGCTTATGTGGCGGCCATCAACCGGGCCCAGATAGCCGTCTCCGACTACCAAGGTGTGCCCGCAGTCGAGGAAGCTCTGTTCATCATTGTCGAGTCATACGATGCGCTGGGTATGACGCAACTTCGTGACGATACCAAACGGGTGCTTGTAAAAAACTATCCCCAGACAGAGTATCTGACCCGCGGCTTCAAAGCCAGCTCGGATCCATGGTGGAAGGTCTGGTAAGCGCTTCAAGCGCCTCAATCAACTCCGGCTCGGAGGTGATCCTTCTCATCGCTGGCAATGCCCTCATCAGGCGTTTTCCGTAGCCCATAAGTGCCAGGCGGGTATCGCAGACTACCAGGATTCCCCGATCAGATTCGCGTCGAATCAATCGACCCGCTCCTTGCTTGAGCGCCACGGCTGCCTCAGGCATCAAATAGTCATTGAACACGCTGCGTCCCGCAGCCTCAAGACGTCTCGAACGCGCCTCTACCAGCGGATCATTCGGTGGCGGAAACGGAAGCTTGTCAATGACCACCATCTGTAACGCGTCCCCGGGGATGTCCACCCCTTCCCAAAAGGAAGCCGAGGCGACCAGAATGCAACCCGCGCGCCCGCCCGAATTGCCGCGACGAAAGCGTTCCATCAATTCGCGTTTGGGTTGTTGCCCTTGCACCAGTATTTCGAGTTCGGTTGATTCGGAAAAATAACTCTGTAACGCCTCACTAACGGCACGCAGTGCGCGCAGAGTTGTTGTCAGCACCAGTGTGCGTCCACCAATCAAAGGTGCCGTCCTGGCAATGAACTCAGCCACTTGTGCACTGTGACCCACCTCGCCGGGCTTGGGCAAATGCCGTGGCACATGCAGGGCGGCCTGAACGCCATAGTCAAACGGACTGGCAATTTTCAGGATTTCCGCCTCTCCCAAGCCACTCGGTTCGGTAAACCAACTCAATTTTGGGTCGTCACCCAGGGTCGCCGAGGTAAATATCCAGGAGCGCTGTGTCTGATCGTCTGGTGTCGGCCTGAGCAGCCGCGTCTCGACCGTGCCTGCAATATCAAGCGGCGACTCGATCAGCGTGAGCTTTGCGCCCACATCAAGCCAACGCACCGAGTCGGGCGCACAAGGGCCCATAAAAAATTCAAAACGCCCGACCAAACCCTGAGCACGCTCAAACAAGCGTTGAAGATCAGGCGCGACTTCACGCACGCAATCAAGTGCCAGTATCGCAGCAGAACAGGTTGCTCGGAGCGTCTCAAGTGCTTCGTACCATGCAACCGCTTGAACCTGTTCGGGCACCAAATCGGTCCAGCGCAGTTTGGTTCCTGGACTGACATTACCCACAGCCAGACGCAAATCACGCGCTGCACGCTCGATGTCAGACGCCAATCGCTGCCATTCAATTTGCCCGCGTGCCTGCAGCAAGCCATGCGCCAGCATGTCGCGCGCAAAATCCATAAGCTGTCCGGTACTCAACTGTTGACCCAAAAACTGGACTCCGGTCTCATTGAGTTGATGGGCTTCATCAAAAATCACGGTACGCACCGACGGAAGCAACTCGGCCACACCCGATTCCCTTACCGCCAGATCGGCAAAAAACAAATGATGATTGATGACGAGCAGGTCGGCCGCCATCGCCTCTCGCCGTGCCTGGTTGACATGACAGTTGCGAAACTGGGGGCAGGTTGAGCCCAGACAATTGTCCCGCGATGACGTAATGACAGGAATCAGCGCCGAGCGCTCATCCAGACCTGGTAATTCAGCCAGGTCGCCGCTGCGGGTGACTTGCGCCCATGCCTCAATCCTGGCCAAAGTTCGCAGCGCCTCGTGATCGGCGAGGTTTGAGTCGTGACGTGCCAGATCGAGGCGATGCAGACACAAATAACTGCCTCGACCTTTAAGTAGCGCGGTGCGTATCGGCAGGCCCAAGGCTTTGATCAGATGTGGCAGATCGCGCCCAAATAACTGGTCCTGCAGCGTTTTCGTGGCCGTCGAGAGCATGACGCGCGCACCACTCAACAAGGCGGGTACCAGATAGGCAAAAGTCTTGCCAATGCCGGTGCCCGCTTCGACCACCAGCACACCACCCTCCTCCATGATGCGTGCAATCGCACATGCCATTTCGGTTTGTCCATCTCTGGGTGTGAACTCTTCGACCGTGCGCGCCAACAAACCGCCGGGGGCAAAGGTCTCGCGGGTCAAGTTTTGCAGACTCATTCAATCAATCATGGAAAGTCAGAATAAGTATTCGAATCAATTGCTTACGAGATGGTCACGGGTTAGCTTGATAATAAGCGCTGCAAGCACACTTATCAGTCTCATCTACTTTTAATCTTCACTATGTCCAAAGGCTACCGACTCACCGCATCCACGGGCATCCACAAGGGTGACCGTGACTACCAGCAAGACCAGGTCATGTTGTTGACTCACGAGCGTGTGAGCGGCTGTGTTCTGGCCGTGCTCGCGGATGGCATGGGCGGGCGCAGTGGCGGGCGTAAAGCCTCCGATCAGGTCATGATGACCGCCCGGCAGCTATTTGAACGTTATTCTCCCGCGACTGATGACGCCGCTGCGGCATTGAAGCAATTGGTGGAAGAGGCGCATACGGTCATCAAATTGACTGCCATCTCGGCAGAAGAAGAGCCGCACAGCACAATCGCCACATTCCTGATCAATCCGGGCGGCGACTGTCACTGGGCCCACGCGGGTGATTCGCGTATCTATCACTTTCATGGCAACAAATTTATCAAACGCACGATGGATCATTCATACGTGCAGGAGTTGGTGAACCGCGGGGAACTCACTGAAGAGCAAGCCAGCGATCATCCGCAATCCAACATACTTCTGGGCTGCCTGGGATCTGAAAATGACCCACCCATGGATATTCACTTGATTTCCCGGTTGCGCGCCGGTGACATACTGATGGCCTGTAGCGATGGTGTCTGGCACTATTTCAATACGACAGAAATCGGCTCCATTCTCTCGACTTTGTCAGCGCGTGAAGCGACTGAGTTTTTGATCGAAAAGGCCAGGTCCCGCGGACATGGTGGCGGGGATAATCTGTCCTTGGTGATCGTCAAATTGGAGCCTCTGGAGTCCTGATTTTCACAAGCAGACCACAGAGCAGCGAAGTTGTGGCCGACCAACAAATTCTCTGATCTTATTGACCGTTGCCGATCACAGGCGGTGCAGCCGCTTCTTGCTCATTTTGCCGGACTGACTTTTGACTGATTTGATCGATCTTCTCTTGCGCCCGCCGCTTGCGCTCAACGTCATTAAGCAAGCGCTCCTGGCGCCGAAGATCATCCAGCGCTTCACGCCGCCTCGCCCGAACCTCATGCAAGCAACCGGTTACTGCAAATCTGGCGTAACACGCCGATTCTGCAATCTGGTAGTTCGCCTCTTGCTGCACCCGAGTTGCCCGAATCTGGCTGCGCTCGCCCTCAACATCGAGCGCCTGTGCGAAAACCAGAGTGCTATTGATCCCCAGCCCTATCAATAAGAACAATTTATTCATGTCAAACGAGTGTCCACCTGGCGCCGCCCCTGAACCAAGAACTCACGCGACTGCATTTCGTTCAGGCGCGATACTGTGCGCGAAAACTCATGCACCAGCGGACCCTCAGTGTACAAGGCATCCGGTGCCACGGCGGCCGACATGATCAGTTTGACACGCCGGTCGTAAAGCACATCCACCAGCCAGGTAAAACGGCGCGCTTCCGACACCATGCGAGGCGGCAGGTGCGGCACATCGCTCAACAAAACGGTATGAAACTGCGTGGCGATTTCCAGATAGTCATTTTGGGATCGTGGGCCGCCACAAAGCGTTTTGAAATCAAACCAGACCAGGCCGCCTGCTCTGCGCCGGGCATGAATCTGTCGGGCCTCAATCTGCAACACCGGATATTCATCCTGTGTTTCGGCCAGGCGCCCAAAAGCGTCGGCTAAGGCCCCGTCCGCCAACTCGTCCAGCGGCATGTAATAGGTATCAAGCTGCTCCAGCATGCGGGCGCGGTAGTCACATCCATTGTCCACATTGATCACTTCAAGATGTTGTTTGAGCAAGTCAATGGCGGGAAGAACCCGCTCCCGATGAAGACCATTGGGATACAGGTCATCCGGCTTGAAATTGGAGGTAGTGACAAAGCCCACGCCGTTGTTGAACAGGGCTGCCAATAATCGATGCAGAATCATGGCATCTGTGATGTCAGCAATGTGAAACTCGTCAAAACAAATTAAGCGATATTTTTCAGCCATGCGCATCGCCAACACATCGAGCGGATTGGCGGTACCCCGAAGATCGACCAACTCCCGGTGAACTTCGCGCATGAACTCATGAAAATGCAGCCGGGTCTTGCGCTTGAGCGGCAGTGCGCCAAAAAAACAATCCATCAAAAAGCTTTTACCCCGCCCAACGCCGCCGTACAGATAGACACCAAGCGGAATGTCAGGATGGTTGATCAGCTTCTTGATCGCGTTGGAGCGTTGCTCCCTGAACCGGGCCCAGTCCCGCGCGCAGCGCTGCAAGGCCGTGACAGCGCGCAGTTGGGCCGGATCTGCACAATAGCCACGCGCGCTCAATTCGGCTTGGTAGGCCTGCTTGACAGTCATATTGGAAAGTCATCCATAATTTCAAAATTGTCCTTGCGGGCTCGACCCGCAATCCATCACTGCCCTTGTACGATGCCATGGATCCCGGTTCAAGCGCGGGATGACAACCACTAGAAATTGAGCGCGCGCTGAGCCACCGCGAGCGCGGCTTCTTTGGTCGCCTCGCTCAACGACGGGTGGGCATGGCAGATGCGGGCAATGTCTTCGCTGCTGGCCCGGAACGCCATCGCCACCACGCACTCGGCAATCAACTCGCTGGCCATCGGGCCGACAATATGCACGCCCAAAATTTCGTCGCTCGCCGCATCGGCCAGCATCTTGACCATACCGGTCGTGTCGCCCAGCGCACGGGCGCGGCCATTGGCCAGAAACGGGAAGGTGCCCGACTTGTAGGCGCGGCCAGCCGCTTTGAGCTGCTGTTCGGTTTGGCCGACCCACGCAATCTCCGGACTGGTATAAATTACCCACGGGATGGTGTTGAAATTGACATGCCCATGCTGGCCAGCAAGGCGTTCCGCCACCGCCACGCCCTCTTCTTCGGCCTTGTGTGCCAGCATCGGCCCGCGCACCACGTCACCCACCGCCCAGACACCGGGCAAACTGGTGCGGCAATCTTCGTCCACCACAATCGCGCCCCGTTCGTCGAGCTTGAGGCCCACAGCCAAGGCATCCAGGCCGATGGTATTGGGAACGCGGCCAATCGACACGATCAGCTTGTCCACCTCCAGCGTCTGGCCCTCGCCCTTGGCATTGGTCCAGGCCACGCTGACTTGTGCCTCCTTGCCCTTCTTCGTCGTCCTGATCTCACCGACTTGGACGCCGAGTTCGATTTTCAGACCCTGTTTGACAAAGGCTTTGTACGCCTCCTTGGCAATCTGTTGGTCCACCGCCCCCAAAAACGTCGGCAAAGCCTCCAGAATGCTCACCTCGGAGCCCAATCGACGCCAGACTGAACCCAGTTCCAGCCCGATAACGCCGGAACCAATCAGGCCCAGTCTTTTCGGCACAGCACCCATTCGCAGCGCGCCGTCGTTGGAGAGGATCAATTCTTCGTCAAACGGCGTGCCCGGCAAAGCCCGCGCAGTGGAGCCGGTGGCGACGATGATCTGCTTGCCCACCAAGGCTTCCTCGGCCGCACTGGCCACCTTGATCTCGTAGCCGCCATCGACCGTTCTCACAAAGGAACCCCGGCCATGGAAGAAGCTGACCTTGTTTTTCTTGAACAGGTACAGGATGCCGTCGTTGTTCTGCTTGACCACGGTGTCCTTGCGACCCAGCATTTTGGTCACGTCCAGCGTCAGGCCGGAAACTGAAATTCCATGATCAGCAAGATGATGGCTGGCATGGTCAAAATTCTCTGACGACTGCAGCAGCGCCTTGCTCGGAATGCAACCCACGTTGGTGCAGGTACCGCCCAGAGCTGGACCGTCCTTGCTATTTTTCCATTCGTCGATACAGGCAACGCTCATACCCAGCTGCGCAGCACGGATGGCCGCCATATAGCCGCCAGGACCGGCGCCGATGACGATCACGTCAAATTGCTTATTCATATTTAGTCAGTTGAGGACAGAGCTTGCTCGCTTCGCGCAACTGCGGTCTGTCCCGCAAAGCCTCAGGTTAATCAAATGTCAAACAACAGACGAGCTGGATCCTCCAGCGCCTCTTTCATGGCCACCAACCCGAGCACCGCTTCGCGGCCGTCAATGATGCGGTGGTCATAAGACATGGCGAGGTAGTTGATCGGGCGCACCACCACCTGGCCGTTTTCGACCACGGCGCGGTCTTTGGTGGCGTGCACGCCCAGAATGGCCGACTGCGGCGGATTGATGATCGGCGTTGACAGCATCGAGCCAAAAACGCCGCCGTTGCTGATGGAAAAAGTACCACCACTCATCTCCTCGATGCCCAATTTCCCGTCCCGCGCCTTGGCGCCGTACTCGGCAATTTTTTTCTCAATCTCGGCAAAGCTCATCTGGTCGGCGTTGCGCAGAATTGGCACCACCAAGCCACGCGGTGAACCGACGGCAATGCCGATGTCAAAGTAGCCGTGATAAACCACGTCGTTGCCATCAATCGAGGCATTGAGCATCGGGAATTTCTTGAGCGCGTGCACCGCCGCCTTGACGAAGAAACTCATGAAACCAATCTTGACGCCATGTTCTTTTTCAAATTTGTCCTGGAAACGCTTGCGCATGTCCATGACGGGCGCCATATTGACCTCATTGAAAGTCGTCAAAATTGCATTTGTTGACTGTGACTGCAACAGGCGTTCTGCGATCCGGGCACGCAGACGGCTCATCGGTACGCGCTGCTCAGGACGTTCGCCGAAATTCACCGCAGGCGCTGCCACTTGAGGAAGAAACGTGTTTGCAACCACCGTTGCTACTGCGTTAGAGGCGATTACTTTAGGAGCGGTCCCAGCAGCCATGGCAGCCAACACATCACCCTTGGTGACACGCCCATCCTTGCCGGTACCCGCCACCGACCCAGCTGCCAACTTGTTGTCTGCCATCAACTTGACAGCGGCTGGCATAGCCACACCCACCATCGAAGCGGTTGCTGCCGTCGCAGCAACAGATGAAGTGGCTGGCGCAGCGCTCGCCGCAACAGTCGATGCCACGGCACCGACCTTAGCCTCGCTATCAATGCGGGCAATCACCTGCTCGGCCGCCACCGTGCCACCGTCACTTGCCAAAATTTCAGTCAGCACGCCAGCCGACGGTGCCGGCACTTCCAGCACCACCTTGTCGGTCTCAATCTCAATCAGGATTTCGTCAACCGCGACAGCGTCGCCCACCTTCTTTTTCCACTGCAGCAGGGTGGCCTCGGCCACCGATTCCGACAACTGTGGAACTTTCACTTCGATGATGCTCATATCAATTCCTTGGACAATTACTTTGTCGGACAGACCTTCAGCTCTGTCCCCAACAATTTCTAGATTTTGTGGGACAGATCGCCGCTACACGAAGTGAGCCAGCTCTGTCCCCAACTGATTGAAAGTTCCCTATTTGGTCAAAACAGTGCCTTTGAGCTTGCCAAAGGCGCCTTCAACCAGCGCCTTTTGCTGCTCCTGGTGCAAATGCGCGTACCCTACGGCCGGCGAGGCAGAAGCCGCGCGACCGGAATAACCAAGCTTTTGCCGATCGAACATATTTTCAAGCATGTAATGCTGCACAAAGAACCAGGCACCCTGGTTTTGCGGCTCGTCCTGACACCAGACAACCTCAGACAGGCCCGGGTATTTCTTGAGCTCAGCAGCAAAGGCTTTATGCGGGAACGGGTAAAGCTGCTCGACACGCAAGATGGCGACCTCATCGGCACCAGTTTCTTCGCGTTTCTTGAATAAATCGTAATAGACCTTGCCGGAACAGGCCACCACCCGCCGGATCTTGTCGGCCTTTAGCACTTTGTGCTCGGGAATGATGGTCTGGAAGCTGCCCTTGGTGAATTCGGACAGGGGCGACGCCGCATCCTTGTTCCTGAGCAGCGACTTAGGCGTCATGATCACCAGTGGCTTGCGGATATTGCGCACCATCTGGCGCCGCAGCACGTGGAAAATCTGACTCGCTGTGGTCGGCTGCACCACCTGAATATTGGTGTCAGCACTGAGCTGCATGAAGCGCTCCAGGCGCGCTGAACTGTGCTCCGGCCCCTGACCCTCATAACCATGCGGCAGCATCAAGGTGATGCCGTTGACGCGGCCCCATTTCACCTCGCCGGAGGCGATGAACTGGTCGATCACCACCTGCGCACCATTGGCAAAATCACCAAACTGCGCTTCCCAGATGACCAGGGTATTGGGATCATTGGACGCATAACCGTATTCAAATGCGAGTACCGCCTCCTCTGACAGGATCGAGTCGATAACCACGAACGGCGCCTGCTTGTCGGTCACATTTTGCAGCGGCACATAGGTGCCGACATCCCACTTTTCACGATTTTGATCATGGATCACCGCGTGGCGATGGGTAAAAGTGCCACGTCCGGAGTCTTCACCGGACAAACGCACCGGATAACCGCTGGCAACCAATGAAGCAAAGGCCATGTGCTCGCCCATACCCCAGTCCACCGACGTGTCACCGCGTCCCATGGCAGCACGGTCAGCATACACTTTTCGAACCAGCGAGTGGGGCGTGACACTGGCCGGAATGGTCGTCAACCGTTCAGCCAGACGTTTCCACTCAGCTAGTGGAACCGCGGTGTCACCTTCGTCAGTCCACTTCTTTGCCAGGAACGGAGACCAATCCACTGCGTATTTGCTTTTGAAGTTGGTCAGCGCATTGTCTTGTGTGTGTTTGCCTGCATCCATGGCAGCACGATAGGCTTTGACCATCTCATCACCCAACTCTGCGCCGAAGCCCTGAGCGGCCAGCTTGTCGGCATAGACCCGACGGGTACCCGGATGCTGTGCGACCTTCTTGTACATCAGGGGCTGTGTCAAGGCCGGTGTGTCTTGCTCATTGTGGCCCAACTTGCGAAAGCAAATGATGTCCACCACCACATCCTTGCGAAATTCCATGCGGAATTCCAGCGCCAATTGCGTCGCCAGCACCACCGACTCAGGATCGTCGCCATTGACGTGCAGCACCGGCGCCTTGATCATCTTGACGATGTCGGTGCAATACAGCGAGGAACGGCTGTCGCGCGGATCGCTGGTGGTGAAACCGATCTGGTTGTTGATCACGATGTGCACCGTACCGCCGGTGGAGTACCCTCGCGTTTCGGACAAGGCCAGCGTTTCCATGCCCACACCCTGGCCGGCAAACGCCGCATCGCCATGCACCAAGACCGGCAACACCTGCTTGCCGAGGGGGTCGCCGCGCCGATCCATGCGAGCCCGCACCGAGCCCTCCACCACCGGGTTCACGATCTCCAGATGCGATGGATTGAACGCCAGCGCCAGGTGTACCGGCCCGCCCGGGGTGGAGACATCAGAGCTGAAACCTTGATGGTATTTGACGTCGCCACTGGGCAAGGCTTCAGGCGCGGTATGGTCGAACTCGGCAAACAAATCGGCCGGCATTTTTCCCATGGCGTTGACCAGCACGTTAAGGCGCCCACGATGAGCCATGCCAATCACAATCTCCTGAACACCCTGGACACCAGCCAACTGAATCAGTTCATCCATCGAGGCGATAAAGCTCTCGCCACCTTCCAGCGAAAACCGCTTTTGCCCGACATATTTGGTGTGCAAAAAGCGCTCCAGGCCCTCCGCCGCTGTCAAACGGTCCAGGATGCGTTTCTTTTGTTCAGCGCTAAAAGTGGGCTGGCTGCGAATGCTCTCCAGCTTTTGCTGCCACCAACGCTTTTGGTTCTGGTCCGTGGCATACATGAATTCAGCGCCCAGTGTGCCGCAATAGGTTTGGCGCAGCGCGTTCATCAACTCGCGCAGACTCATCGACGATTTGCCAAAGAAAGTGTTGCTGGTGTCAAACACCGCTTCCTGGTCAGCGTCGCTAAAGCCATAAAACGCGGGTTCAAGTTCTGGAATCTTCTCGCGCTCGGTGCGCTTCAGGGGATCCAGATCGGCCCAGATGGCTCCGACGTTGCGGTAGGCGGCAATCAGCTGCTGTGCCGCTGTGCGCTTGCGACCCATTTCGGCATCGACGCTGGCCAGAACCACCTTGGTGCCACCGTGTTTGGCACGCTCGGCAAAGGCGTTGATCACCGGCAGATGGGGAACATCCTTGGCATTGCTGCCGTCCACCGCTGGCACATTCTGCAAGGCGTCAAAATAATCACGCCAGTTATCCGGCACGCCCCCAGGATTGGCCAGGTAGTTTTCATACATCTCTTCGACGTACGGTGCGTTGCCACCAAACAGGTAGGTGTTGGCCTGATAGCCCTGGTAAACAGACGATGCCGACGAAGTCGGACTCGCCCCTTGGGACCTGATGTCATTCATATTGCGCTGACCTTCGTTTCCCTACAGGAAACTAAGTTGATAAAAAACCTTCCGCGTCACGGCTTGACCGTTTAGCGAATGCGACTGTGGCTGGAAGGGCCGGTTGACGAGGCGCGATTGTGCCACCAATAAGACAACCCGGCAAAACGCCGGTGTTCAATCCTGCTGCTAAGTCGTGATCAAATCCTTGATCTGCTGAAGTGCTGCTGGGTCTTCCATGGTCGTCAGATCGCCCGGGTCACGGTTTTCACACACCGCCTGAATGGCTCGGCGCAGCAGTTTGCCGCTGCGCGTCTTGGGCAGCACCGTGACGAAGCGCACCCGGGCTGGCCGCGCTACCGCGCCAAGATCACCGTCCACCAGTTTCATGACCTCGGCCTCCAGCTTGAGGCGCGAGGCGTCGTCGGTCACCAGGCTCGTATCTTTGACGACGGCAAACGCCATCGCCACCTGCCCCTTGAGCTGATCGGCCACGCCCACCACGGCAACTTCGGCAATGTTCGGGTGGCCGGAGATGCTTTCCTCGATCTCGAGCGTGCCCAGACGGTGCCCCGCCACGTTGATCACGTCATCGGTTCGGCCCAGAATGAAATAGTAGCCGTCTTCATCCCGGATGCCCCAGTCAAAAGTGCTATAGACCATGCGGCCGGGAATGGTGGTCCAGTAGGTGCTGACAAAACGCGTATCGTCGCCCCACACGGTCTGCAAGCAGCCTGGAGGCAGCGGGCCCTCAATAGCGACCACGCCCTTTTGATTGGCCCCCTTGAGTTCCTCACCGGTGTTCTCGTCAAGCAATTTGACGTTGTAACCATAGACCGCCTTGCCCGGCGAGCCGAACTTGGTCGGTGCGTCATCGACACCCTTGCAAATGGCCAGGATCGGCCAGCCGGTTTCGGTCTGCCAGTAGTTATCGACAATCGGTCGGCCCAGGCCGGCGCTGATCCACTGGGCGGTGGGCTGGTCCAGCGGCTCACCCGCCAGAAACAGCGCGCGCAGCGACGACAAGTCGTATTTCTTGAGCAGTGCCGGATCCTGTTTTTTCAGCACCCGAATGGCCGTGGGGGCGCTGAACATGACCGTGACCTTGTATTTCTCCACCAGACTCCACCAGATGCCGCCATCCGGTCGAATCGGCAAGCCCTCATACATGATGGTCGCCATGCCGGCAATCAAAGGCCCATAGATGATGTAGCTGTGGCCCACAACCCAGCCGATGTCACTGGTCGCAAAATAGGTTTCACCCGCGTTGCCGCAAAAAATGTGCTTCAAGCTCGCCGCCAGCGCCACGGCATAACCACCGGTGTCGCGCTGTACACCTTTGGGCTTGCCGGTGGTGCCGCTGGTGTAGAGCGTATAGCTCGGGTGGGTGGCTTCAAGCCACTCGCATGGCACCACGGTATTCAGGTTTTTTTGCCGCAACGGAGCCCACAGGTGGTCACGGCCAGCTAGCAAATTCATGGCAACCAGGCCACGATCAACCAGCAACACGGAATCGGGTTTGTGGCTGGACAGGCGAATCGCCTCATCAAGCAAGGGTTTGTAGGCCACCGCCTTGCCGCCGCGCGAACCGGCGTCGGCGCTGATGATCACCTTGGGCGAGGCATCTTCAATGCGCGAGGCCAGCGAGCCCGAAGCAAAGCCGCCAAACACTACAGAATGAATCGCTCCAATGCGGGCGCAAGCCAGCATGGCAAAAGCCGCCTCGGCAATCATGGGCATGTAAATCAGCACCCGGTCACCCTTTTGCACCCCAAGCTCTTTCAACACAGCGGCCATGCGCTGCACCTCGGCGTGCAACTCGTGGAAGGAATACACCTTTTCCTGATTGGTCTCGGTCGAGACAAAAATAAGCGCCGCCTGATCTGGGCGGTCCTTCAGATGCCGATCAACCGCGTTATGGCACAAATTGGTGAAGCCGCCGGCAAACCATTTGGCGAACGGCGGGTTGCTGTAGTCGCAAATTTGCTTTGGCTGGGTTTTCCAGTCCACCAGCTGCGCCTGTTCAGCCCAGAAAGCGTCACGATCTTCAAGTGAACGGCGGTGAAATTCAGCATAATTTGTCATTTCTTGTCTCCAGGGGTCATGAAACTGAATTCATAATTATGGACATGCAGCTTGCAACAGCCTGACTGCCTCCACCACCAACACAATGAAGCTGGCAACAGGCTACTTAGTCGTCATCGTCGATGCAAGCAACTCGCCCTGTTCAACAGGCACCGCGTCCAGGTCGCGGTGCGACTGGAGGGACGAACTCACTTCGATTCCCGGTCAGAAAAATTGGGAGAAGCGAGTGTCGCTGAATTGAATCACCGCGGAGAAGTGTTACCCATGTTTAAACCACGCCGCGCAAAGCTATTCTGTGTGTCAGCCTACCGCTCGCTCGAGTGCCTGCCCACCACCATAGCTGCTCTGCACCGGGGCGGTGCCACCCAGGCTGATACGGATCGCGCAGTATTTGAACTCCGGTATTTTGCCGAATGGATCGAGCGCCGCGTTCGTCAGCTTGTTGATGGCGGCCTCGTAATAGCAGAAGGGTACAAAAACCGCACCGCGTGGTGAGCTGTCATCTGCCCGTGCGTACAGCGATACCGCGCCGCGCCGTGACGCTAGCGTGACCACATCACCCGGCTTGCCGCCCATGGCATCGAGATCAAGTGGATGCACCAGGGCAATCGGATCGGGTTCGATGGAGTCGAGTACCGTGGCGCGGCGCGTCATGCTGCCGGTATGCCAGTGCTCCAACTGGCGCCCGGTGATCAGTACCATTGGATAGTCGGCGTCCGGGCGCTCGTCGGCCGGGATAATGTCCGCGGGGACAAAGCGGGCGCGACCGGTTTCTCTGGGGAAGCAATCGCAAAACACCACCGATTGGCCGGGGTCGCCTTCCACGAGGCATGGGTAAGTAATCGCATGTTCGCGCTCCAGCCGGTCCCAGGTGATGCCGCCGATGCTGGGCATGGTGTGACGCATTTCGTCAAACACTTCACTGACATGCGTGTAGTGCCAGTCCAGCCCGAGACGCGCGGCGATTTGCTGGATGATCCACAAATCCTGTTTGGCTTCACCCGGCGGGTCGATGGCCTGACGACCCATTTGCACCAGCCGGTCGGTGTTGGTGAAGGTGCCGGTTTTTTCAGGGAAAGCACTGGCGGGCAAAATCACGTCGGCCAGATAGGCGGTTTCGGTCAGAAAAATATCCTGCACCACCAGATGATCCAGCGCGGCCAGAGACTCGCGCGCGTGGTTGGCATCCGGGTCGGACATGGCGGGGTTCTCACCCATGATGTACATGCCACGAATTTCCCCTTTCTTGATGGCGTGCATCACCTCGATCACGGTCAGGCCTGGCTTGTCATCCAGCGTGCCTGCGGCCAAGTTCCAGGCGGCCTCAAAGCGGGCCTGCACTTCCGGGTCAGATACGTGCTGATAGTCGGGATACATCATCGGGATCAGGCCTGCATCGGAGGCGCCCTGCACATTGTTTTGTCCACGCAGCGGGTGCAATCCGGTACCGGGCCGGCCGATCTGGCCCGTCATGAGCGCCAGCGCGATCAGGCAGCGTGCATTGTCGGTGCCATGGATATGCTGGGAAATGCCCATCCCCCACAAGATCATGGAGGCTCTGGAGTTGGCATAGAGCCGCGCCACATATTTAATGGTGTCGGCATCGATACCGCAAATCGGTGCCATGGCTTCGGGGCTGTAACCCTCCACATTTTTCCGAAGTTCATCGTAGCCAATCGTGCGGCTGGCGATGAAGTCCTTGTCGACCAGGCCCTCGGTCACGATGACATTCATCATGGCGTTGAGCAAAGCAACGTCGGTGTCCGGCTTGAACTGCAGGAAACGGTGCGCGATGCGCGCCATATCTGAGCGGCGCGGGTCGCAGACGACCAGTTGGGTACCGTTTTTCACCGCATTCTTGATCCAGGTGGCCGCCACCGGATGATTGACTGTCGGGTTGGCACCAATGACGATAACGACTTCGGCCTGGGTCACATCCATGACCGGGTTGGATACCCCGCCGGAGCCAATGCCCTCCAGCAAGGCAGCCACAGATGATGCATGGCACAGGCGTGTGCAATGGTCCACGTTGTTGCTGCCAAAGCCGGTTCGTACCAGCTTCTGGAACAGGTAGGCTTCCTCGTTGCTGCCTTTGGCCGAGCCGAAGCCGGCCAGTGATTTTTTGCCGTATTGGTCGCGAATCTGCCTGAATTTATCCCCGGCCAGCGCCAGGGCTTCTTCCCAACTGGCTTCGCGAAACACGTCCATGACGCGATCGGGGTCCATGCTGAAGTCGCCGCGCTTGGGCGCATCCGCGCGCCGAATCAATGGCTTGGTCAAACGCTGCGGGTGGTGTGCATAGTCGAAACCGTAGCGCCCTTTGACACACAGCCGGGCGTGATTGGCCGGGCCGTCACGACCTTCGACATAGAGAATCTTGTTGTCTTTGACGTTGTAGGTCAATTGACAGCCGACGCCGCAATAGGGACACACCGAATTGACCTTCTTGTCCGGTACCTGAAGTCCCACTTCGCGTGCCGGCATAAGTGCCCCGGTGGGGCAGGCTTGAACGCATTCGCCACAAGCCACGCAGGTGGAGGCGCCCATGGGGTCATCCATATCGAAGACAATTTTGGCCTGATCGCCCCGAAAGGCAAGACCAATGACATCATTGACTTGCTCGTCGCGACAGGCGCGCAGGCACCGGGTGCACTGAATGCAGGCATCCAGGTTGACCGTGATGGCCGGGTGGGAAACATCCTGCCTGACTTGTTCACGCGCTTCAAAGCGGGGTTTGCCGACGGCGAGTTTCTTGGCCCACTGATCGACTTCATTCTCGCGGGTGTAGGCGGTCTCCGGCATGTCCGACAGCAACAGCTCCAGCACCATCTTTTGCGAGGCAACAGCGCGATCGCTGTTGCTGGTGACCTTCATGCCAGCCGCTGGTGAGCGACAGCATGAAGGTGCCAGCACCCGCTCGCCATCGATCTCAACCATGCAAGAGCGGCAGTTGCCAACCGGCTCCAGTCCCTCTTTGTAGCAAAGATGAGGTATTTCAACTCCCTCACGTTTTGCGACCTGAAGCAGGGTTTCATTGGCCCGGCCGGTGACATCGCGCTTGTCGAGTGTAAACTCTGGCGCAACCCGGGAGCGCGGCGTAAAGTAGTCGCCCAAATCATTGACTACGCAAGAGAAATGTCCACGTGGACCTACGAGACGCTGGAGAGAGCGATCGGTCGGACAAGACCTGTCGACGGCTCGAATGAGAAGGCGACGCAGAGCCTCTTCCATCTGACTTCTGCACATCACGAGATTGAGGAAGCGTCATTCCACGATGCTGTCTCGCGAAACCTGAAGCGCGGACGATTTCTGCTGCTGGTCGTTGGCGATGGCATCAGGGAGTGAGACCTCTTGTCGGAGGCCCAGCTCGCGCGCG
>JADGRK010000374.1 GCA_017880985.1 Rhodoferax sp.
GCGATTGAGTTGATGTCCAGCGCCGCCATGACGCCGGATGCGCAGGAAGGCATTCGGGCCTTCCTGGAGAAACGACCCGCTCACTACCGGCAGCGGCCGTCAATCATTTGAAAATCTGCGTTTGAGCGCTTGGTTCTTTAGTGCACCAGCACCGGGTTTTGCGCCAGCTCGGCATACTGTTCCAGCGTGTCTTCCACCTCGTCCTGGGTTGGCGTCTTGAGCTGCCAGGCCGATATGTGCTGCTGGAACAGCTCGGCCCAGGAGCCGTCCAGATAGACCTCTTTGCCAGTGCGTTTATCCACAATCTCAAAGCCATGGCGCGCCAGTTCCGGTACCAATAGCACCAGTTCGGTCGGCGCTTGCGGCGCATCCGGCAGCGCGTCAACCGCCACCGCGTTGGCCAGCATGTGCGTCACAGAATAGGTATCGGAGTCGTAAAGCATCTGCATAGTTAAATTATCCCTTAAATGTCTCTTTTGTGCATTTGGCAGCGCAATGGGCTATTTCAAGAGTCGAATGACGCGGCGGCACAAAGCGCAAGCTCAAAGGCTCGACCACGGCTTCTGTGCTCAGCCATTTCTGGTCGATAAAGTCGCCGTTGGGTTCGGTGATCCGAACCCGAGCGGGTAAATAATCCAGCGCTGGGGCCAGCCATATTTCGACTTTTTGGTCAAACTCCTGGCGCGGATTGCGCACCAGTTTCAGTGTCTCCTGTGGGCCTCCGGGCAAGCTGAGCGTCTCGGTTTCACCCACGGTAAACAGCCAGGTGTCGGCGTCGCGCGGGCCAATCGTCTGGATCGAAATCGTGGTGGCGGGCGGGTAACGGTTGGGCGCCGAGGCAACCATGCCGGCCAGTTGAATCAGAATACTCAAGCGATCTTGCGCACCGGCGAGCAGCGGCACGTCGGGCGTGTTGGCGCTGAAAGTAACTTTGCCTTTTTCACGGTTAAAGTGAGCCGCCACTTCGCTGCGGTACTTGTCGGAAAAACGGATCGGCTCCAGACCGCGCGCGCCGATCTGACCGCGACTGGTTTGCACGCGCGCTTGCCCGAAGGCGTTGAAGGCCAGCCGTGCGCTGTAACGGCTGCCATCTTGCTGCCACAGCATTTCGGCGCTCAAACTGTAGGGGAATTTGTTGGCTTCCACCTGGTATTTCATTTGCACCGAGGCAGGCAGTCTGTCAGCGCTGGCCAGGACGGCATACTCGCGCAGCGGCTGCGGCGCTTGTGCCACTGAATCCGCGCTGGACGGCGCTTCGTCCTGCGTCGTCGCATCCTCCGCACGGGTGGAGACAGCCTCCTCCTCGATGACGGGGAGCGCGGGCTCGACCGCGGCGACAATGTCGGCGGGCGCCGCTGATCGCTGAGACCCTGCTTGTCGGGTTGGTTGAGGCACTGCCGGTCTGCGACGCGCTGGCGTTGTCGCAGCGGTGGTGAGCGGGCTTGGCGGCGCTGTCAATCGGCTGGGCTCAAGCGCAATGGATCGCGTACTGAACGCGCGCGGCGACTCAGCCTGACTCACATTGGGCACCCTGAAGGGCGTGCGCAGAACAGCCAGGTGCACCAGCAACACGAGCAGCGTCAGTCCGACCAATAACTTGAACGAAAATGTTGACTCTACATTTGTCATTTACCAGCAATTCCCATGAAACTTGCCACCTACAAAGACGGCTCGCGTGACGGCCAACTCGTTGTTGTCTCTCGTGATCTGAGCACGGCGCATTATGCGACCGACATTGCCAACCAGCTGCAGCAGGTGCTTGATGACTGGAACTTTATCTCGCCGCAGTTGCAGGACCTGTATGACGCGCTCAATCGGGTCAGTGAGACCCCTTCCAGCGTCGGGCTGGCCCGCCACGCTTTCCCGTTTGATCCCCTCCAATGCATGGCGCCTCTGCCGCGGGCTTATCAGTGGGCGGGCTCCTCGGCTTATGTCAACCACCTGGCGCTGCTGCGCCAAGCCAGCGGTTTGGAGCTGGCCCAGAACTTTTCTACCGAGCCACTGATGTACCAGGGTGCCAGCGACAACTTTTCAGGCCCGTGCGACGCCCTGCCGTGTGCCAGCGAAGCGCAGGGCATTGATTTTGAAGCCCAGGTGGCGGTCATCACCGGTGACGTGCCGCTGGGTGCCAGCCCGGCGCAGGCGCTCGATGGCATTCGTTTGGTGCTGTTGGCCAACCAATTGAATTTGCGCCATTTGATGGCGACCGAGCTGAGCACGGGATTCGGTTTTATCCAGAGCAAGCCAGTCGCGGCCTTCACTCCGGTGGCGGTGACGCTGGACGAATTCGGGTACAGCGCAGACAGTGCCTGGAACAAAGGCAGGTTGAATCTGACGCTGCAGTGCAATTGGAACGGTCGCAAGGTCGGCCGCTGCGAGGCCGGGCCGGAGATGACCTTCCACTTCGGCCAGCTCATCACCCACCTCTGCAAAACCCGCCAGCTGCGCGCCGGTACCCTGGTCGGTTCAGGCCCGGTCAGCAACCAGGACGCGAGCCGTGGCTACAGTTGCATCGCTGAAAAGCGCGCGCTTGAGACGATTCAGGATGGCCAGCCGAGCACCGCTTTCATGCAGTTCGGTGACACGCTGCGGATCGAAATGAAGGGCCGCGATGGCGCAAGTGTGTTTGGCGCGATCGAGCAGGAAATTGTGCCGCTTGAAAGCGTCGCTACCAAGCGCGTCGCCACGGCCAGGCAGGCTGGTGCCGGGTCTTCATGAAAGGCGAAAGTGCGATACTTCACACGAGGCGGTTGAATCGCCGATCCACCTGCAATCTCTACTCACGATGAATACTACTTTCCTCCCCTGCATCATCAACGCCGCCATTTCATTGACGCTGGCCGGCAGTGCGATGGCGGCCGGCAGCGCCAAGCCGGCAACCCAGAATCGGGCCGAGATTGCGGCCGAGTTTCGCTGGGACTTCACGCCCATCTACGCAAACTGGGCGGCATGGGAAGCGGGCATGAAGGAGATCGAGACCAGGATTGACGCGTTTGCGCAACTCAAGGGCTCGCTCAAGAACGGTCCCGACGCCGTCCTGAAAGCCTACCAGGCGTTCGACGAAATCGGCATGCTGCAGTACAAGGTTTACGGCTATACCG
>JADGRK010000375.1 GCA_017880985.1 Rhodoferax sp.
TGCGGCTGCACGCCGCCCACAGCACAATAAACCATGCAGGCACCATCCAGCACGCGCATGGAGCGCTCGACCTCAATGGTGAAATCAACGTGGCCGGGGGTATCAATGATGTTGATACGGTGCTCTTCAAAGTTGTGTTCCATGCCCTTCCAGAAACAGGTGGTGGCAGCGGACGTGATCGTGATGCCACGCTCTTGTTCCTGCTCCATCCAGTCCATGGTGGCCGCGCCATCGTGCACTTCACCAATCTTGTGATTGACACCGGTATAAAAAAGAATGCGCTCGGTGGTAGTGGTTTTACCGGCGTCAATGTGAGCCGAAATACCAATATTGCGGTAGCGCTCAATGGGGGTATGGCGAGCCATGATGGATCCTTAAGTGATCTGTATCTTGAGAGATCACAGGCCGCGGTAGGCGACCCGTGTTGCGGCCCTCAGACACTCTGAAAGCCGCGAAAACGCGTTAGAAACGGAAATGCGAGAAGGCTTTGTTGGCCTCAGCCATGCGATGCACTTCATCACGCTTCTTCATGGCACCGCCGCGGCCTTCGGTGGCTTCCATCAACTCGTTGGCCAAACGCAACGCCATGGATTTCTCGCCGCGCTTGCGGGCCGCTTCCTTGATCCAGCGCATGGACAAGGCCAGACGGCGAACCGGACGCACTTCGACCGGAACCTGGTAGTTGGAACCGCCAACGCGGCGGGACTTTACTTCAACCATGGGCTTGACATTGTTGATCGCCATGGTGAAGGCTTCAACTGGGTCTTTACCAGGGTTCTTTTTCTCGATCTGTTCAAGCGCACCATAGATGATGCGCTCGGCAACCGCTTTTTTGCCACCCTCCATGATCACGTTCATGAATTTGGACAACTCGACATTGCCGAACTTGGGATCCGGCAGGATTTCTCGTTTAGGGACTTCGCGACGACGTGGCATTTTTTCACCTCTATTGCTTCAGTTGGTATTTTTGCAAACACCGCGAGAGTTAATAAATAAGACTCTCACTTACTCGACCCGGACATTGGGTCACTTCGTTTATTCACTGCGCCACGCAGCAAACAAACACCTTTTAATCAAATGACAACCGGCTTATTTAGCCTTCGGCTTCTTGGCACCGTACTTGGAACGCGACTGCTTGCGATCTTTCACGCCTTGCAAGTCAAGCGAACCGCGCACGATGTGGTAACGCACACCTGGCAAATCCTTGACGCGACCACCACGCACCAGCACAACAGAGTGCTCTTGCAGGTTGTGGCCTTCGCCGCCGATGTACGAAATAACTTCAAACCCGTTGGTCAGACGCACTTTGGCGACTTTACGCAAAGCCGAGTTTGGTTTTTTGGGCGTCGTGGTATACACACGGGTGCAGACACCCCGACGCTGCGGAGAATTTTGCATCGCAGGGCTTTTTGATTTGATCGTTTCGACCTCTCGCCCCTGACGCACTAGCTGGTTAATGGTTGGCAATTGAGCCTCCTGATGACTAACGTCCCTAAACGTTTGATAACTAAAACTTGAAAACGTGAATCCCTTCGGAAATTCCGAAAAGCCTTCAACTATAGCAGGTCAAGGGTTCACCCGCAATGACTTTCATGATTTTTGCAGTCAGGCTTTGTTAGCTTGCGCTCACTTTCTGTCTGGAAATTAGTATTTACTTGATCCAGAGGCGAATCGAATCCCACGCTCGGCCCAACACCCCAGCCTGCTCCACCGCCTCCAAGGCGAGCAGGGGCACCTCAGCCAGAGTCTTTTCCCCGCTGCTGACCTTCAGGATTCCCAGCTGTTGACCTTTGGTAAAGGGGGCCACCAGCGGATCGGTGCGAAGCACTTGAGTCTTGATCTTGCCCGCCGTTCCTGCAGGGAGCGCCACCACGATGGCTTGTGGACGACCGAGCTTGACCGTTGCGTCCTTGCCCTTCCAGACCGCCGGAGACACAACGGCTTGGTTGGCATCAAACAATTTGACCGCCTCAAACGCGGTATAGCCCCAATTCAGTAGTTTCTGGGATTCGTTGGCGCGCGAATTCTCGCTCGCTGCACCCAACACAATCGACAGCAGGCGGCGGCTTCCGGTCGCACCAGCAGAGCCCGCTGCGGCACCGGGCGTGCCCAGGCTGGGAAACTCACGCTTGGCGGTGGCGATAAGGCAATAACCCGCCGCTTCGGTGTGCCCGGTTTTCAAACCATCCACCGAAGGATCCCGAAACAACAGCAGGTTGCGGTTACTGTCGTTGGTCGCCGGGGTTCCCGGGTAGCGGTATTTCTTGATGGCATAGTAGGTCACGTAGTCCGGGAAATCGCGCATCAACCGGGTCGCCAGGATGCTGAGGTCGCGCGCCGTGGTGGTGTGACCGGCCTCCGTCAGCCCCTCCGGATTCTTGTAGCTGGTGGACTTCATGCCGAGCGCCTTGGCCTGCTCATTCATGAGTTGCACAAAGCGCTCGGCGCTGCCGCCCACGCCTTCGGCCAGCGCCATGGTGGCATCGTTGCCGCTTTGGATGATCATGCCCTTGAGAAGGTCTTCCACCGGCACCTTCATCTTGGGGTCGATAAACATACGCGAGCCTGGCATCTTCCAGGCACGTTCGCTCACGGGGAACGTCTGCTTGAGGTCAATTTTCTTGCTGCGCAGAGCATCAAACACCAGATAGGCCGACATCAGCTTGGTCAGAGAAGCCGGTTCCACCGGCGTGTCAATGTCTTTTTCAGCCAGCAACTGATTTGCCGTCACATCCAATAACAAATAAGAGCGTGCGGCAATTTCAGGCGGCTGCGGCGTTTGGGCGGCGACCGACAGACAGACAGCGACAGTTAGAGCCAAAAGTAGTTTTTTCATGAGGTTGTGAGTTTGCCGACCCGCTGGGCAGCCGATCGAGCAGTATTAGAATGCTACTAAAATAATAGCTTAGTACGCAATATTGACGGGGGTTAGAGGCCTAAATGTCTTAAGGTTCCAAACTTGGCGGAAGGAGCAGCCGCGTCACCACGTTGCCATTTTTCAGGTGCGACTCGACAATCTCATCGATGTCGGCGTTGTCCACATAGGTGTACCAAACAGCCTCCGGATAGACCACCGCCACCGGGCCGACAGCACACCG
>JADGRK010000376.1 GCA_017880985.1 Rhodoferax sp.
AGGCGCGACTCACGTCCCTGCGGCGTTTCCACCCAGCGCACTGCTTTGGGTGGCGAGCAGACACCATTGGTGTTGGGTGCTTCGCCAGTCACGTAGCTTGAGAGGGCGCAGCGCCCCTCGACCATCACGCACAGGCTGCCAAAGCCAAACACCTCAATCTCGACCGGGGTCTTTTCCAGCACCTGCTCAACCTGGGTCAGCGACAGCACGCGCGGCAGCACCGCGCGGACAATGCCAAAGTGTTGATGATAAAAATTAAGCGCCTCAAAATTGGTGGCTGATCCTTGCACCGACAAATGCAGCCGCAAGTCAGGCTGGTGCTTGACCGCATAGTCCATCAAACCGGGGTCGGCCAGTATCACGGCATCGACACCACTCTGGGCGGCAAGGTCCAGCGCACTGCGCCAGACCTCGGGGCTGGCCGCCTTGGGATAGGTGTTGAGCGCCACGAATACTTTGCGCCCGCGCTCATGGGCATAGCGGATGCCGCTGTTGACGGCTGCTTCGTCAAAATTCAGACCCGCAAAGTTGCGCGCGTTGGTGGCATCACGAAAGCCGAGATAAACGCAGTCTGCGCCGTTATCCACCGCGGCCTTGAGCGCCGGCAAGCTGCCAGCCGGGCAGACCAGCTCAAGCGTGGCGGGAACAGGCGCCGCTATCGCTGGCGCAGGGGATCTGTCCGAAATGGTATTCATGATGGTGGTGAGATTGTGGACTACCCTTTAAGGGCCTGTCGCCGCCTGCCCAAATAGGCAGACCCAATTTTAATCCGCGAAGTTACCAGAGCGGACCGGGCAGTCCCATGACTTAAGTCAATTAACCGGGAGTTAAACCGGCTCAACGCCGCGTCGCAACAGTTCTTGCGCCAGGCACAAGTCGGCCCAGGCGCGGGCTTTATGCAGTGGGCTGCGCAGCAAGTAGCTCGGTGGGTAGCTGACGATGACCGGAATGCCCTGGTAGGCAAAAGCATGTCCGCGCAATTTCCCCAGCGGGGTACCGGCCAGGTCTGGCACGCTGCCCTGCAACAGCGCCTGGGCGGCATAGCGGCCCAGCGCCAGGATCACTTTGGGCTGCACCAGGGCCACCTCGCGGCGCAGAAAGTTCTCACAGGTGGCGAGTTCCTGCTGCGTCGGGTTGCGCGCCAGCGCCGGGCGGCACTTGACCACGTTGGTGACGTAAGCCGCTTTCTCAACCGCTGTCACGGTCAGGCCGCTGGGGTCTGCGCTGCGGCGCGTCAATCCCAGCGCCTTGAGCATGTTGTCCAGCAATTGACCGCTCTGTTCTGCAAATGGCTCTCCGGAGCGTTCGGCGGCTTCATCCGGGGGCTCGCCCAGCACCAGCCAGTCGGCCCGGCGCGGGGCGTCAGGTGCGCCAAAGACCGGTGCCTGGCGACCGGCGCACAACCGGCAGGCCTGACAATTCGCCACGCTTTGAGTCAGCGTCGGCCAGTCCATGCTGGCGATGCCGTCGGCCAGCGCCAGGCTTCCTTCCGAATCTTTTTCTGCAACCTGAATATTTAAGGTTTTCTTGGTTCCAGCCCCCGTGCGTATTACGTAAAAAGCTACGTTTTCAATAGCAGATGCGAGCCGTGTTGGGGCCTTGCCCGGGGCGCTGAGGGCCACCGGCTCGGGTAGCCAGACGCGCACTCCCATCTCCTGCAGCATGGCGCGCTGGCGGGTGTCAAGGTCTAGGCTCATGGCGGCATTCTCACAGACT
Organism: Rhodoferax sp.; assembly: GCA_017880985.1. GTDB lineage: Bacteria > Pseudomonadota > Gammaproteobacteria > Burkholderiales > Burkholderiaceae_C > Rhodoferax. The sequence goes on from JADGRK010000376.1 coordinate 1,717, forward strand.
CGCATCGCCTCACAGCCGCAGGCTCATCACCAGCGCGTCCTCGCGCTGGCCGTGACCGCTGGGGTAATAGTTTTTGCGTTGCCCAACACGCCGGTAACCGTGCGCTTCATAGACCTCAATCGCACGCACGTTGCCGGCGCGCACCTCCAGCCAGAGCCACTCGGCGCCTTGCCCCTTGGCCCAGAGCGCGAGCGCGTCCAGCATCACCTGCGCCCAGCCCTGGCGCTGGTAATCCGGGGCCACCGTGATATTGAGCAAATGCACCTCATCAACCCCTTTCATGGCGACAAAATAGCCCAGCAGGGTAGCGTCAGCCATCAACAATTGCGCCTGGTAGCCCGATTTGAGTGAATCATCGAAGTTGCTGCGCAACCAGGGGTGAGCATAGGACTGCTGCTCCACGCGCAGCACCGCGTCCAGGTACTCCGGGGTCAGGGCTTCAAAGCGGGCTTCGATGGTTTTGAGGACGGCACTCATTGGGACAGAAGATTGCGGGGTAAAAATAGCCGGCGCAGCTCGCCTTCACAAAGCCGCTTTTTCTGCGGCGCGCTCCAGCGTGGTCTTGGCCACTTTGTTGCGGATATAAAGTGGCAGCGCCTGCTCGGCCGCTACGGCTTGACCTGCGGCCAGCCGGGCGGGCGCGAGACGCAACATGGCGCTGGCGGTTGGGACGGCATCGACGCGCGACAACAAGGCGGCTGGCAGACGCGCGCCATAGGCAGCAAACACATTACCGGCCAGTGTACAACCCGCATCACACACCAGGTCTTCAGGTTGAATCAGGCTGTGACCCTCAGTTTGCGTCCACTTGCCACTATTGAATAAATAGCAGGCCGCGTACATTTCGTCCATCCGGGCGTCCAGCAGCGCCATCACCTGGTAGCGCGCCAGCGCAGCAGCGTGCTGGAAGCGCGCTTGCTCGGCCAGCGCCAGCAGGGTGTCAATCGGCAACACCTTCAGATTGGCGCCAAAAGCCAGACCTTGCGCGACTGAGCAGGCGGTGCGCAGGCCGGTAAAAGAGCCGGGGCCGCTGCCAAAGACAATCGCATCCAGTTCGTCAAACTCCAGCTCAGCCTGCACCATCAAGCGCTGGATGGTGGGAATCAAGTTGGCCGAGGTCTGCACGCCGCCCGCGCCGCTGTGCTGCCAGACCTGACTCGGCTCGGCCCGATCGCCCGTGCCGTCCGCCCGGCGCTGCACCGCGACCGACATGGTCTCGATACTGGTGTCAAAAGCCAGCAGATTCATGGCGCCTTGTCCTGGTTTCAAAAATATTCATCAAATCAGCCTCTAGCCCTGCCCTTTACCCCGAAATAAAGCTGGACTTTTTCTCTTATTCTCTCTATCGTGCGGGGATGCACCTACAAAACCAG
>JADGRK010000377.1 GCA_017880985.1 Rhodoferax sp.
CTTCCTCCTTGCGAAAACGCACTTGGGTCGACACGTCCGGCCGGTTCAAGGCCAACGTGCCGGCCTCGCCGCAGCAGCGTTCTGACTGGATCACGTTATCGCCCAACAAGGCCTTGACAGTCTTGATCGGCTCGTGCAACTTCATCGGGCTGTGACAGGGATCATGGAACAGAAACGCACCCGCATTCTTCAGTGTGATGCCCTTCTCCAGCAGATATTCATGGATATCGATGATGCGGCTGCCAGGAAAAATCTCGTCGAATTTGTAATCCTGCAACTGGTCATAGCAGGTGCCACAACTCACCACCACGGTTTTGATGTCAAGGTAGTTCAAGGTGTTGGCCACCCGATGGAAAAGAACCCGGTTGTCGGTGATGATTTTCTCGGCCTTGTCAAACTCACCGCCACCGCGCTGCGGGTAACCGCAACACAAGTAACCCGGCGGCAATACGGTCTGCACCCCGGCGTGCCACAACATGGCTTGCGTCGCCAGCCCGACCTGACTGAACAAGCGTTCCGAGCCGCAACCGGGGAAGTAAAACACGGCCTCGGTCTCGGCGGTGGTCGTCTTCGGGTTGCGAATGATGGGCACGTAGTCTTTGTCTTCAATGTCAAGCAGGGCCCGGGCCGTCCTCTTGGGCAGACCGCCAGGCAGCTTCTTGTTCACAAAGTGGATCACCTGCTCCTTGAGCGGCGCGGTACCGAGCGTCGCGGGCGGTGCCTTGGTCTGCTTGCGGGCAATCACTTTGAGCAGATCCGACGCCAGGCGTTGCGCCTTGATCGCCACATTGACCATCACCGAGCGCGCCAACCGGATCGACTCTGGATTGGTGGCGTTAAGCATGAACATGGCAGCCGCCCCGGCCGGGCGGAAGGTCTTCTTACCCATCTTGCGCAAGAGATTGCGCATGTTCATGGTGACGTCGCCAAAGTCAATATCCACCGGGCATGGCGACAGACATTTGTGGCACACCGTGCAGTGATCGGCCACATCTTCGAACTCCTGCCAGTGCCGTATCGAGATGCCGCGGCGTGTCTGCTCTTCGTACAGAAAAGCCTCTACCAGCAGCGAAGTGGCCAGAATCTTGTCGCGCGGGCTGTAGAGCAAATTGGCGCGTGGCACGTGGGTGGCGCACACCGGTTTGCACTTGCCGCAACGCAGGCAATCTTTCACACTGTCGGCAATGGCGCCAATGTCCGACTGCTGCATGATGAGCGACTCGTGGCCCATCAAGCCAAAACTCGGGGTGTAGGCGTTGCTCAGGTCGGCGTGCATCAAATTTGATTCCAACCCCCGCCCCACTTGCGTAAACAGCTCTGAATTTCGTAGCAACTTGCCTTTGTTGAAGCGCCCCTCGGGGTCCACCCTGGCCTTGTAGTCGGTAAACGGGCGCAGTTCCTCGTCGCTCAAGAATTCGAGTTTGGTGATGCCGATGCCATGTTCGCCCGAGATCACACCATCCAGAGACCGCGCCAGTGCCATGATGCGTTTCACCGCCCCGTGCGCCGCCTGCAGCATGTCGTAATCATCACTGTTGACGGGAATGTTGGTGTGCACATTGCCATCACCGGCATGCATGTGCAATGCAGCCCAGACCCGGCCTTTGAGCACGCGTTGGTGGATTGCATTGCACTCCAGCAGGATCGGCTCAAACGATCCGCCGGTAAAGATGTTCTGCAGCGGTGCCCGAATCTGGGACTTCCAGCTGGCGCGCAAGCTGTGGTCCTGCAACTGGGGAAACAGCGACTCCACGTCCCGCAGCCACCCCGCCCACAACGTGCGCACCTCGCCAATCAGCGCCAGCGCCTGCGCCACACGATCTTCGAGCAATTCCGCAGACGGAATTTGATTTGCATCGTCGTGCTTGCCCAGCGGCAAATTGCCTTTGACGAAGAACTCTTCCAGCGCGTCACACAGGGCAATCTTGTTGCGCAGGCTGAGCTCAATATTGATGCGCTCGATGCCGTCGGTGTACTCGGCCATGCGCGGCAGCGGGATCACCACATCTTCATTGATCTTGAAGGCGTTGGTGTGTTTGCTGATGGCTGCGGTGCGCTTGCGATCAAGCCAGAACTTCTTGCGCGCTTCCGGACTGATGGCAATGAAACCTTCGCCACTGCGCGAGTTGGCGATGCGCACCACTTCGGAGGTCGCGCGAGCCACGGCATCGGCGTCGTCACCAGCGATGTCACCAAACAGCACCATTTTTGGCAGACCACCGCGTTTCGATTTGGTGGCATAGCCCACCGCCTTCAGGTAGCGGTCGTCCAGGTGCTCCAGGCCAGCCAGCAACACGCCAGAACGCCCCGCTTCAGCGAACATATAGTCCTTGATCTCGACGATGCTGGGCACGGCACCATGGGCATGACCAAAAAACTCCAGGCACACGGTACGCGTATGCCTGGGCATGCGGTGCACCACCCAGCGCGCGCTGGTGATCAAGCCGTCACAGCCTTCTTTTTGAATACCCGGCAAGCCACTCAAAAACTTGTCCGTCACATCCTTGCCCAAACCCTCCTTGCGGAAGGTTTTGCCGGCAATATCCATCCGCTCGGTGTGCAGCAGCGTTTTGCCATCAGCTTCAAAATACTTCAGCTCAAAACTGGCCAATTCAGCGTCGTGAATCTTGCCCAGGTTATGGTTGATGCGGGTCACCTCGAGCCACTCGGCTTGTGGTGTCACCATGCGCCAGCTGGCCAGATTGTCCAGCGCCGTGCCCCACAACACGGCTTTTTTGCCACCCGCATTCATGGCAATGTTGCCGCCAATGCACGACGCTTCGGCCGAGGTCGGATCCACCGCAAAGACAAAGCCGCCGCGCTCGGCCGCCTGAGACACGCGCTGGGTGACGACACCGGCCTCGGTCCAGACCGTGGCCACCTCCTGCTCCAGGCCCGGCAGCTTGACCATCTCGACTTCGGACATGGCCTCGAGCTTTTCGGTGTTGATGACCACGCTTTTCCAGGTCAGCGGAATCGCACCACCGGTATAACCCGTGCCGCCGCCGCGCGGGATGATGGTCAAGCCGAGTTCAATGCAGCCCTTCACCAGCCCGGCCAACTCGGCCTCGGTATCGGGCGTCAGC
>JADGRK010000378.1 GCA_017880985.1 Rhodoferax sp.
TGGCTGCGGTCCAGCACCTGCATAAAGCCGGCATTGACCCGCTTCGGGAAGCGCGGGTGATGCTCAATCAAAGGGCCCTGTAGCAACACCGGTGCGGCTTCGACATCGTCCACCACCTGTACCGCGTGAGGATTGCCGATCGACACAATCGCTACAAAAACAGTAGCTTTCTGTGCTTGTCCATCAAGCGCCAGAGGCCATTTTTGCCATAAACCATGGGCTTGTGGCTGCAAACCGGTGGCGTCAAACGGGATGTCAGTCAGCTCAAATACGGGCGCACCCATGTTGACCGTAACGCAACCATCAGGCATTAACACCGGCTCGATCACGCCACCCTTGGTCTGAACCCGAATCGCATCCTTGTCCGTCAAGCCCTGATCCCGCACAAAACGTGCAAAGCAGCGCGCGCCGTTGCCGCACTGCTCGACCTCGGCACCGTCGGCGTTGTGGATCACATATTCAAAGTCAATGCCTGGTGCCGGCGAAGGACGCACCGTCAAGATTTGATCCGCGCCGACACCAAAGTGGCGGTCGGCCAGAAATTTGTAATGCGCCGTGGAGAGGCCAAAACGGCTTCGGGTCTCGTCAAGCACCACAAAGTCATTGCCGGCACCCTGCATTTTTGTAAATGGGATTCGCATGGGGGAATTATCCGCCGATACCAGATCGAGTCGCCGCGTCCGGGGCGGCAATTCGTTGCAGAATCAGGCCATGGTCAGAACTACCCAACTCCTGCACGCTGCGCGTGAACCGGTACCGACCCGCCCGGCGGCCACGGTGCTGTTGTTGCGTGACAGCGCAGACGGCATTGAAGTGCTGATGACACGCCGTTCCATGACCGCCAGCTTTGCCCCCGGCGCCTATGTGTTCCCGGGTGGCGGGGTCGACGCCGCCGACGCGGCCAGCCACACCCAGGCCAAGCGGCGGGCGACGCAAAGCGACCTGCATCTGACGCAAGCGATCGCCGCCATCCGCGAGAGTTTTGAAGAGTTGGGCGTGCTGCTGGCGCGCCGGGCCGACGGCTCAGCCGCCGACCACAGCGATATTGCCGCGCTGGACCGCGCCGCGCCCTTCACCGCCCAGTGCCAGACCTGTGGCTTGATGCTGAGCGCCGACGAGGTTTTTGTACTGGCCCACTGGATCTCCGACCGCGACCTCTCCCGACGTTTTGACGTGCCGTTTCTGGTGGCCCGCATGCCCGAGGGCCAAACGCCGGTCGCCGACGAGACCGAGCAGTTCGAGCCGGTGTGGGTGCGCCCGGCCGACGCGCTGGCGCGCCATCAGGCGGGGCAGTTCTTCATCATTTTCCCCACCATCCGTACCCTGGAACGTCTGCTCGACTACGCCACGGCGGATGCCGTGCTACAGGCCTGTGCCGCCACCGAGCAACCACTGTGGGCCAGCTGCCCGCGCACCGGCCTGCTGGCCGGCCGCGAGGCCCGCTACATGGAGCACGAGCACCCCTACGGCGAACTGGCGCTGGTCTGTCCCGACGGCCAAGTCATGCACCCACTGGACTGGCAGAGCGAGCAGCCGGTGGCGCTGCTGAAGAACCTGCTGCGCCTGACTGCCCCCAACCCCGGCGCCATGACCGGCCCCGGCACCAACAGCTATCTGGTGGGCGACCCGGGTACCGGCTACATCGCCATCGACCCCGGCCCGGCCGACCCCGAGCACCTTGAAAAACTTTGGCGCGCCGCCGGCGGCGATATCCGCATGATTGTCTGTACCCACTCGCACCCGGATCATGCCCCCGGCGCCCGGCCCTTGCAGGCGCTGTGCGAGCGCCAGGGCCAGCCCCGGCCGCCGATCCTGGGCCTGCCCTCGGCCCCCACGGCACACGCGCACAGTCAATTTTCGCCCGATAGGTCGCTATCAAATGGAGAGCTGCTTACGCTTATTCCACGTGGCCTTGAGGCCGATTCAGCTTATAAAACGAGCCACACGCTGCAAGTCATCCCTACCCCGGGCCACGCCGCCAATCACCTGTGCCTGGTGTTGCTGGAAGACGGTTTGCTGTTCAGCGGCGACCACGTTTTGAGTGGCAGCACCACGGTGATCGACCCGCCCGATGGCGACATGAACGCCTACCTTGACTCGCTGGATGCCCTGAGCGCCGCCTGCACCGAACATCAAATCAAATTCATCCTGCCCGCACACGGCCACGTCATCGGCGGCCCGGACAGCGAGGCCGCTGCCGCCATCGCCCGCCTCAAGGCCCATCGCCTGGCGCGTGAGGCCAAAATTATCAACGTGATGCAGGCGCTGCCTGAGGGAACGCTCGATGACTGGCTGGCGCAGGTTTATGACGATGTGCCGCAGCGCATGTGGCCGGTCGCCAAACGCTCCCTGCTGGCGCACATCGCCCGCATTGAGGCCAATTTATCCCTGAACGATTGACCTGAGTTGGTGTCGGCGCTGTCCGGCAGGCAGCGAGCGCCGCGCAGCGGCATCCTGCTGCTGAATGTCCAAGACGAGCAACCTGTTAGCCGACGAGCTTGTCATATTCGCCATGCGTGCCGACCCAAAACCAATGTACGCCGCCTGGCACGGGGAGGCCAAGTGCGCGGTAGTAGAGGCCGACTCGGACGCTATGAAATCGACCATTTGCAACAGTCTTGAAATGCAGTGATGGATGACTTGGATCGCCCTTGAGTTGCGCGAAATTTCGGTGCGCTACGGTTTGAATTTCAGCGGGCAAAGCGTCAAGGCACTGCCAAAACCGCTTTGATGCGGTGTGCATCAACCTCAAAGTTGCCTCGCCGAACCTGCTGAATAGTCGGCAAGCGCCTCGGCTGCCAACTGGTCGAGCTTGCCAGAGGATGCATCCTGGTCGATTTGCCTATCCCACGCGTTGCCATCGAATTCAGCGAACCACCGCCGGAATTCAGCTAGCTCCATAGGGGGAAGCGATTCCACAGCGCTCTCAATCGATTTCACGTTTCCCATGCTTACGCTCCTTTTGCGACGCAACAACTTGAGGTATGCAGCAAGTCAACTACCACCGGGTTTCTTGTCCGCTTAATGTAGATCGTCAGATATTCTGGCAAGTCCAGTTTGCCCGGCCGGATATACCGGAGT
>JADGRK010000379.1 GCA_017880985.1 Rhodoferax sp.
TGGATCAGCTTCGCGCTGCTGTGGGCAGGACTGCACTTGATCGCGCTCTATCTGTTCTTGCCCAGGGTGGACGTGGCCAACGAGCGTCAACTGTACCTGGCAAGCTGGCCGCTGTTTTTGGCGTTGACAACGGAATTGACGTTGTGGCTGCGGCCACGCCCATTCAGGCTGGCCATGGCGGCCCTGGTGGTCACCTATGTCGGACTCACCGTGGCCCGCAATCAAGTCTATGTCAATGAGATCACATTGTGGGAAGACACGGTAGCCAAATCGCCGCACAAGGCGCGGGTGCACAACAACCTGGGCTACGCCTACCTGCTGGCCGACCGTCGTGAAGAGGCGCGGCGCGAATTCGCCAACGCCTTGCAAATTGACCCACAGCAGATCCAGGCGCGCTTTAACCGGGAGCGCTTGAACAGCCCTTGATTGCTATAAAAATAGTAGCTTCTTGTGCAAGTGAGACGGTAGCTAGAGGCCAATTGACCGTAATATTCTCAAATGTGCTTTTGGCGTGCAAAGTCCCACCACGGCAGCACCCGGCGCATCGACAGCACCTCGCCGCTTTGCAGCGCCGCGTAGCCGGGGATGGTCGCCACCTGCGCTGTCCAGGCGGGCGTTTGCAGCAGTTGCAGCAGGGCCACGATGCCGGGTTGTACCAGTGCGGATTTGAGGCACACCAAGTGGTAGCGCTCTTCAGCCAGCGGCACAAAGTCGAGCCCGATGTGGTGCGCGGCGGCTTCAATGCCCAGAGCGGCGTCACACTGACCGGCCGCCACCGCATTGGCGACGGCGGCGTGCGAGGGTTCGGTGTGTTCATAGCCTTTGATGTCGGTGGCGGCCAGACCGCTCTGCGCCAGCAGCTCGTCGAGCACCACACGCGTGCCTGAGCCCAGGGACCGGTTGGCAAAGCGGGCCTGTTGGTTGGCCACGTCTGCCAACGAATGCAAATTGAGCGGGTTGCCTTGGGCCACCATCAGGCCTTGAGTGCGCTGCGCAAAGCCGATGATTTTGTGCTGCCCGGGCTGTAGCAGCGGCTTGTAGGTGCGCTCGGTGAGTGTCTTTTTGCCAGTGCCCAGCAGCGTGTGGAAGCCCGCCATCACGCAGCGGCCTTCGTTAAGCGCGCGGATGGCATCGACGCTGCCGCTGAACCGGATGTCCAGATGCAGGCGGCCTGGCGCTTGATTTGAAGCGTACTCTCGCAGTGCACTTAACGCATCGTCATGGCTGGCGTAGAGCGTGACGACGTGCACCGTGTCATCAAAGGCCAGCGCAAAGCTGCGCTCCAGCTCGGCGCGCAGGGCTTCAATTTGCGGCGCCAGCCGGGCCTGCGCCTGGCGCTCAGCCCACATCAGTTTGGCACCAAATTCAGTCAGACGCGCCGATTGGCCCTTCTCCCAAATGATCAGTTCGTTGCCAAGCTCGTCTTCCCAGCGTTTGAGTTCGCCCCAGACGTGGCGATAAGACAACCCGAGCGCGCGGGCACCGGCCGAGATCGAGCCTTGCGTCGATACCGCTTGCAGCAAGTCGATCAGCGGGTTGCGCACCAGCGCCGGGCTGCTGTCACGCGAGAGGGTGTAGTGGAATTGGAGCCTATGCACGGTGGTTCATATCGTCAGTAAATAGATTGGTCGCTACGATAGTCTAATCAGTTGAGGACAGAGCTACGCTTCGCCGTGGTCTGTCCCGCAATGTTTTTAATTGGTTGGGGACAGAGCTGGCTCGCTTCGCGTAGCGGCGGTCTGTCCCGCAATATTTCATCAGATGACCACCTTCACCGACAGCGCTTACACGGCGCTGCAACTCATCACCTCACTGGACTCCGGATTGCTCACCATCGTGGGTCGATCGCTGTCGGTGAGCGCCACCGCCTGCGCCTTTGCCTGCGTGCTGGGGCTGATTCTTGGCGCTTGGCTGGGCGTAGCGCGTTTTGCCGGGCGGGGTGCCGTGTTGACAGTGCTGAATACGTTTTTGGCGCTGCCCTCGGTGGTCGTGGGTTTGGTGGTTTATCTGCTGCTGTCGCGCACCGGGCCGCTCGGCTATCTGGGCTGGCTGTTCAGCTTCAAGGCGATGGTGATCGCACAAGGGCTATTGGTGCTGCCGGTGGTCACAGTCTTGACGCGCCAGGTGGTGGAAGACGCTGAAAGTCTGCATGGTGAGCAGTTGCGTTCGCTCGGTGCCAGCCCGCTGATGCGCAGCCTGTTGCTGGCGTGGGACGAGCGCTACGCCTTGCTGACGGTGCTGATTGCGTCGTTTGGCCGTGCCATTTCAGAGGTCGGCGCCGTGATGATTGTGGGCGGCAACATCGACGGCTTTACCCGTGTTATGACCACGGCCATCGCGCTGGAAACCAGCAAGGGTGATTTGCCGCTGGCGCTCGGCTTGGGCCTGATTTTGCTGAGCGTGGTGCTGTTCTTGAATGTGCTGATCGCGCTGGTGAGGCGCTGGCGCGAGGGGCGAGAGGCGGGCAGCGTGCCTGCGCTGCCCTTGGGGGCGGCGGTTTGAAGCTGGTCTTTGAACTAACCGCTGCCAGCGTTCATTTTGGCCGATCCGCCAGTGCGGTGCGTGCACTTGAACGGGTCAATCTGAGCATCCATGCGGGTGAACGCGTCGCGCTGGTGGGCGCGAACGGCTGTGGCAAAAGCACCTTGTTGCGTCTGCTGCACGGTCTGGCCACCCCAACGGCGGGGCAGGTGCAGCGCGCAGCGGTGGAGCAGCAAGCCATGCTGTTTCAAAAGCCGCATCTGATGCGCATGTCGGTGCAAGGCAATATTGCGTTGGGCCTGTGGCTGCGTGGCACGCCGTGGAGTGAGGCCAAGCTGTTGGCGCGGACGGCATTGGCGCGGGTTGGCTTGACGGAGCTGGCCGGCCGCAATGCGCGCAAGCTCTCGGGCGGTCAGCAGCAACGCGTGGCGTTGGCCCGGGCTTGGGCGCTGAATCCAAAGGTGTTGCTGCTCGACGAGCCCACTGCCAGCCTGGACCCGCACGCCAAACGTGAGGTAGAAGCGCTGATTGAGGAGTTTGCCAGCCAGCCCGATGAAGTGACGCTGGTGTTTGCCAGTCACAACCTGGGTCAGGTCAAGC
>JADGRK010000380.1 GCA_017880985.1 Rhodoferax sp.
ATGAATCCCTGCCCCTGCGGTTACCTGGGCTCAGCGCAAAAGGCCTGTCGCTGCACACCGGACCGGGTGGCGCGCTACCAGAGCAAGCTCAGCGGACCGCTGGTTGACCGGATTGACCTGCATGTGGAAGTGCCCGCCGTGTTGCCTGCTGACTTGCTGCAGGCGGCACCCGGCGAATCAAGCGCTGCCATCCGCGCGCGTTGCACGGCTGCCCGCGAGCGCGCGGTTGCGCGCCAGGGCAAATCCAATCATGCCTTGCAGGGACAGGAAATCGACACCTATCTGTTGCTCGACGAGGCGGCCGCCAAGTTTCTCAACATCGCCGCGGCCCGCCTCGGTTGGTCCGGGCGCAGCACGCACCGGGCCCTCAAAGTGGCCCGCACCATTGCCGATTTGGCGGGTGCGCGCACGACCCAGGTGACGCATGTGGCCGAGGCGATGCAATACCGCCGAGCCCTCAGAGCCGCGCCGTGACCATGGGGAAAGTCAAGCTGTATGACCCGCGCCTGGTGTGGCGCCTCTCCCTGACGCAACTCATCAGCTGGGGCAGCATCTTCTATATGTTCTCGCTGGTGCTGGAGCCACTGGAACGTGATCTGGGTTTGAGCCGGGCGCAGGTGTCGTTGGCCTTTAGTCTGGGTTTGCTGGCTGAGGGTTTGCTGGCCTACCCAGTGGGGCGGTGGATTGACCGCGGCCATGAGCGCGTGGTGATGACGGTCGGTTCCATCCTTGCCGGGATCTGTCTGGCGCTGCACAGCCAAGTGACCAGTCTGGCGGCTTTGTATGCAGTTTGGATGGGCTTGGGGGCGGCCATGGCAGCGGTGTTGTATTCGCCCGCCTTTGCATTGGTCACCAGGCGCTTCCCATTCGACTTTCGCCGCGCCATCATCACGCTGACTTTTTTGGGTGGCTTGGCCAGCACCGTGTTCATTCCCTTGACCGCCTGGCTGATGAGCGTTTTAGGGTGGCGCGAAGCTCTGCGGGTGCTGGCCTTGCTGCATCTGTTGGTATGTGCGCCGCTGCATTGGTTCACGTTGCGCCTCGCGCCCAAGCCGCTTGCGCATCCGTCCGTTGCGGCCGGTGGGGTGAGCGTGCGCCCGCTGCTGCGCAGCGCACCGTTCTTGCTGATTGGCGTGTTCACCATGGTGATGATGTCGGTGACAGTCGCTATTCCGGCTCACATGGTGAGCTTGCTGCGAGAAAACGATTTGCCTGAATCCTGGGTGATTGCCCTGCCCGCCGCCATTGGGGTGGTGCAGGTGGTGGGCCGCTTGCTGCTGTACTATTTTGAGCATTACGGCGACTTGCATCTGGTGAACCGCCTGGTGCCGTTGCTGATTCCGCTGGGTCTACTGGTGCTGCTGTCGGCGCCCCACACGGGGTCTTGGCAGGTGGTGGTAGTCGGTTTGTTTGTGGCGATCTATGGCCTGGGCAACGGCATGTTGACCATCGTGAAAGGCACGGCGATGGCGCAGTATGTGAGCCGTGAGCACGTGGCGACGCTCAATGGCGCGCTGGGCGTGCCCCTGGCGCTGGCAAGGGCCAGCGCGCCGGTGCTGCTCGGGGTGATGTGGTCGCCGCAGGTGGGTTACGGCCACGGCTTGTGGCTATTGCTGGGCTTGAGCGTGGTGGGTGTGTTGGCCTTGGTGCTGGCGCAGCGCCAAAGCCTTGAACCAAAGTAGCGGTTGATGGTCTGCCGCACGGTGCGGCGGCGGTCGTCTACCGAGTGCACGCCTTCAACTTGCAGGGTAATTCAACGCGCTATCTACTGGGCACTGAGGCGTTCTACATGTCGGACCAGAGCCTGTACCGGGCGACTACCCGCAGCGCCTATACCTGCGGTGGCGTGTTCCAGATCGACGTCGGGCAGACCCATACCGGCCATTCGCCGAAAGCTGCCTGGCAGATTTCTGATTGACGTCTCACCAAAGCGCCGAGTCCCGCGCATCCATCAACCGCCTGCGTTGACGATTGCGCAACCATGCTCCCACCATCCAAGCGAGCACGATAACGCCGAGTCCTGCCCCCACCATGACTCCTGTAGAAGCCCAACCGCTAGTCGCGCCGGACGTCCACAGTTTCATCGCCCCCAACGCGGCAACCAATACGATAATTCCAATTGCGAGTCTCATCCCTGAACGTGCTTTCAACATTTCACTGATAAACATGATAATCCCAAACCCGGCAGTTAGCCCGTAGCCGGGATGGCGGTTGGCGATGGTTGTGGTGGAATCGGCGGCGCAACGCGCTGGCAGATGTGACGCAAAAACGTGGCCCAGCGATCCAGCGCGGGCCGTGGTTTGGCAGCGGTTGATGTCCTGGGTCGTGAAGCCCGATAGCCCTTATTGGCTGTTCTCAGGAATTCATTGCCCTGCACGACGCCCTGTTGTGGCACTGGCAATGCGCCGGGACGTCACTTATTTGCGTAAGCGGTGGCGCGACAGCTGGGCCGGAGGCAACAAACCTTTGAACATGTCGGTGATCGTCACCAAGCGCCCCATGGCGGCGGATTCGCCATGCGGGCTGGCGAGCAGCACCATCAAATCAGAGCGCAGGTACCACAGCGCCTGAATGTCTGGCGCATACAGAACGCGCGCCCACGCCTGGACCTGCTCGTGGCTTCGAGCTACATCGGCAAGACAATCAAGCATCGCCTGGCGAATGTCCTCAATGCGGCTCTCTGCCTTCGGATCCGGCCTTGATTCACCAAACAGGCTCATCAGGCTTGACGCAAATTTTGATTTTTTCCAACTCATGTTTTAAGGTCTGCACGCCTGCCACTGGATCAGTCTGATCCGAAGTGATGCCAGCGCAAACTGCGACTGCGATTGAACCACTTTCCTGGCCTTGTGCGGCACCGGACTTCGTAAAATTTGTAACCGATTGCCAGTCACTTCAATCACTCGGCGCTTGCAGGGCATGGCCCTCTGTGATGACTTTCGCCCCCCAAGCGGTGCATATGACCGCTGCTCAGTGACGGGTGCCAAAGCTAGCCCAAATGCTGCAACGCAGCAGGCCCGGTTGTCACGCCAGGCAAGTTACAAATTCGGTGCCAGTAGCCGCTGCAGCGC
>JADGRK010000381.1 GCA_017880985.1 Rhodoferax sp.
AAAAACAGTCTGACAAAAAAGCCTGCCTGCTTGGCCCGTTGAATGAAAGCGATCTTGTCGGGCATTGACAGCACCGTCTCAAACGCCAGGCTGCGCCCCTCGCGCAAGCACCGTTCCCGCACTTCTTCGGCTCGAACGGCTGCCTTGCTAACGGCATCAGGGGCATTCCAGTCACCGAATTCGTCGCCGGCGATGTAGTCGGGGTTGACGTATTCGCAGCCGCCCATCCACTCGTGCCGCAGTAACTGCTCGGTGATGGACGTCTTGCCCGCTCCATTGGGGCCAGCCACGATAATCAGGCGCGGTTTGGGGGTCTCATCAATCATGCTACGGATCGCGAACGATTGGCAGCAGCAATGTCGTCGCGCAGGCGTTGCATCAGTGCCGCCCGCGCTAGTTCAGCGCGCCGCTTGGCCTCAAGCGCCACCGAGTTCATCAACGCCTTCAGTTGCGTATCGGTAGGCTCATGCTGGATGTCGTTCAAATCAAAATGTTTGCTTGGCATTGTGTAATCCTCCAGGTTTAGGTTGGCGAGGCTGCTGTCTTGAGCGCAGCAATCACAGATGATGCACCCGCTTCATCCAAGTGTGGCCCCGTCGGCAGGCTGATGCAATGATTGGCTATTTGTTCCGCCAGAGGGAAGGCACCTTTACTGAAACCAAGGGCGGCATAAGCTCCCTGCAGATGCGGTGGAATGGGGTAATGAATCAGCGTGCCAATGCCGGCATTCGCCAGTGCCTTGTGCAGCGCGTCGCGCTGCGGGTGTTGCACCACATACAGGTGCCACACGGGTTCGGCCTTGGGCGAGGGAATGGATTGAACCAGCCGCAGGAGTTGCTCGGTGTTGGCAACGTCGGTGAGATAATTTTTGCCATCTGCCGATTCCATTTTCAGTTGACTACAGTTTGTAGCCAACTCGCTGCCTTCTTTTTTGAGCCGGGTTTTGAGCACGCTCCAGTACGTTCGGGGCTTGGGGCTGTCAGTGAGCACTGCGACAACGTCCACAATGCTGAAGAACCAGGTCTCTTTCTCCTGGTCCCAAAGCGAGCGGACTTGCTTGGTTTCAAATAGTTTGATGGTGCTCATTTTTGCTAATCCTGCCGAAACAAATCACGGCTATAAATCTTGTCGGCCATATCCGGCAGGCTGCCACGACCACTCGCAATGACGGGAGAGGGGCCCGCCGGGCACCAGCGGCGCAGACAGGTGGTGCAGCACCACGGCCAGCACGGCAATGGCGCGCAGGCCGTCAATGTCGGGGCGGTAGCTCAGGTTTGGGTTCACGGGGGAAGGGTGGAATTGAAAGCTGCGGTTGCTATGTTGTTTGTAGCTACTTATGCATATTGTACGTGGGCTGGAGGCTGATTTCATTTAATAACTTCCCAGTGGCCGCCTTTGGCGGGGCCAATGCGGGCCAGTTTGCCATCAGCACGCAGTTTCCGAATGGCACGCTCGATGGCGCGGTCTGACTTGCCAAGATGCTGGGCCAGTTCGGGAATGGAAGTGCCCGGCGTTTCTACTAGCCGTTGGAGGATCAAATCCGGCGTTTTCCCCGGCGTTTTCCCCGGCGTTTTCCCCGGCGTTTCTGCCAGGCCGCCCCCCTTGGTTGGCCGGGCCATAGTGGCGGGCAGAACAAAGGTCATGGTGACGAAGTCGGCGTTGACCTGCAAGGTGGGGGCCGCAAGGCCGGCCTCTTGCATCAAGCCAGCAATCTTGAGGGTGCCACGGCCCCAAGTTTCGATCAGACCACGACGGTAGAACACCTTGGCAATCCAGGGGTTCCAGGGTTTTGATTCGTGGGGCTGAAAGAGCATTTCGGGGGTCAACCCAAAATGAAGCTCGCCTGGGGAGATGATCTCCAGGCGGTCGTCGTACAAAGCGACGGCTACAGAGCCTGCTGCGCTGGTGTAGTCGCGGTGGATAAAGGCGTTGGCCAGCGCTTCACGCACGGCTTCGGTGGGTAGCGCGGGGGTGTCGATGCGCGCCATTTGGTTCGGAACAATTTTGCTGGCCACCGGGAGCCAGTCAATCAAAAAGCGTTCGGCTCGGCGCATGAGTGCAAAGGCGTTGCCGGTGTATTGCCGGTTGTCCAGAAACTCGTCGCGTGTGGTGCCTTTGAAACGGGCCACACGAAGATTAAATTGCGGAAAATCCGGCAAGGCAATCTCGTCTTTGCAAAACAAGGCTACGGCTGCGCGTGATATTTGTTCGCCCTGCACCAGCAAGCCCAAGCCGCGCAAAATGCCCAAGGTGTCGCGGGTGCCGGGGTCAACGCTTCGCCCACGGCGAATGGATTCTTCGAGGGTGACGATGATTTCACGGCTGTCGAGGCTTTCTACAGTGCAACCTACGGCGGGCTGTATTTCCCATCGGTCAGTGGCGTGCAGGGACTCGATCAGCAGGCGCTGGTAGGTGGCGCGCGGCATGACGCGCGTGGTGTTGAGCACCCGCTCATAAGGTACACCGCGAAAGGAAACAGGGGCGTGCGTGGCGCGCTCGACCTTAACCAGCAGCACTTCTAATCCAACGACATTCCCCTCAGACACCGGGATGCGCTGGAGCTGCGGGAACAACGGCGGCTCGAAGCCTTGAAACTCTTGGGCCAGTTCTTCGAGCGTGCGGTCGGTTACCTTTTGGCCCACCACTTTGCCAGCAGGCGTGACGCCAAACACCACGTACCCGCCTTGCGCATTGGCCAGCGCGCACAAGCTGCGGCAAGCGCGGTCTTTCTCTGCCGTGGACTTCTTGAGTTCCAGCGTCAGGGATTCGCCTGCGGCGACGAGGGTACGAAGGCCTGCGAGGTTCATGGGCTGACCAGGGTTTGCACTTCGTCGAGGTTGCGCCGGTGGCCGGTGGCGAAGTTGTCCAGGCCAACCACGCGTTGCGTGGACGCATGCCGGGGATGGATTGCCGCGCTGCGCTGCGCAATGACGAATCGGGGGTCATGGGGCAATCGCGGCGAGGGCGCCACCGCAGCGTCAATCTCGGGTTTGAGTTCGCGGTAGGCGGCGGTCAGGTCTAGGAAGGGGATCATGGTTTAAAGGGTTAAAACCTGGTTTCTGGCAGCCA
>JADGRK010000054.1 GCA_017880985.1 Rhodoferax sp.
CGGGTCTTCAAAAAGTTCGAATGGATTTCCACGGCAAGTTCGTGGTCGGTTCACTTTGATCAGCATTAAAAAATGATAATAAGTACTATCCTTAGTAAGTAAAGTTAAGTTTCTCCTGTTTGCAGATCCGAAGTTGAGAATCCAAAGATTATTTTTACTGTCCTGCGCAAATCCTGAGCAAACCACAAAATTAGTATCAACGTCAATCCCGGTCATCCCTGTTAATGCTTTTGAGAAAACCTGGATATTCGGCGCAAGGATGCTCGGAAATAGGGGGAAGTGGGCAAACAGAGAATGCCATCACCCGGTTGCAGCCCGCACGGCGCGGGGCTCTCCAGTAAAAAGGGCCTCTGCACTGCAGAAGCCCTGACTACCTGGCGGAGAGGGTGGGATTCGAACCCACGGTACCTTGCGGTACGCCTGATTTCGAGTCAGGTACATTCGGCCACTCTGCCACCTCTCCTGCGACTCAAGCGCTGGATTGTATCAGCGGCACTCACTTGGCTTTGGCGTCAAGCAGCGCTTGCAGGGCCGCTGCAATCTCCTCGTTTTGCACCTCCGGACCTGATTGAAACTGGTCAGCCAGTGCGGGCAAAGCGGCGCTACCTTGGGTTTGCAGCAAGCTGATGCTTTGGCCTGCCACTTTGGGCGACGCAAAACCGACACTTTGCAACAATACCCGTCCGTCGGCGGCTTGCAGCTTGAAGTAAAACTGGCCGTCGCTTTCACGATATTGCTTGAACACCGGCAAGCTTGACTTGGCTGATTTAACGGCTTTGACACCGTCCTGCGAGCGCAGATCACGCAAGCCCACGGCGTGGCGCAGTCGGCCCATGAAAGGCGTCGCTATTTTTCGCGCCTTGGCAGCGCCTGCGAGCAGGATGGCCTCAATCCTGTCCGGATGGTTCATCAGCGCCAGATAGCTTTCACGCATCGGGCTGATCTCGTGATCGATGCGCTCAAACAAAAGCTGCTTGGCGTCGGCCCACGAAATGCCGTCGGCGTAGGCCTGACGCAGCGTCATGGTTTCTTCGACTGTCGCAAAGGCCTGGTAAATCTGGAACAGGGCGGAGCCTTCGGTCTCTTTGGTTTCGCCTGGCGCGCGGGAGTCCGTCACGATGCCGGCAATCAACTTTCGCAATTGCTCGCGTGGCGCAAAAAGGGGGATGTGGTTGTCGTAGCTCTTGCTCATCTTGCGGCCGTCCAGGCCGGGCAGGGTTGCCACGCTCTCTTCAATCTCGGCATCAGGCGGCACAAAGTGCTCGCCATAACGGTGGTTGAAACTGTATGCCATGTCGCGCGCCATTTCGATGTGCTGCACCTGGTCGCGCCCGACCGGCACTTTGTGAGCGTTGAACATCAGTATGTCGGCCCCCATCAGCACCGGGTACATGAACAGACCGGCGCTGACGTCCGAGTCGGGGTCCACGCCGCTCGCTGCGTTCTTGTCCACCATTGCCTTGTAGGCGTGTGCCCGGTTCAGCACGCCCTTGCCAATGACGCAGGTCAGAAACCAGGTGAGCTCCGTGATTTCGGGAATATCCGATTGGCGGTAGAAGGTGACGCGCTCCGGGTCCAAACCTGCCGCCAGCCAACTCGCCGCGATCTCCAGTGTCGAGCGCTGGATGCGCGCGGGCTCATCAATTTTGATCAGTGCGTGGTAGTCCGCCAGAAAATAGAAGCTCTCGACATCGCTACGCAGGCTGGCTCGAACCGAGGGCCGGATCGAGCCGACATAGTTGCCTAAATGGGGTGTGCCGGAGGGGGTGATGCCGGTCAGAAAACGTGTGGACGTCATGGTTAAGTTTTTTTTGAAAATGCCGGTGCTTAGCCAAAAATCATGGCAATGGGCGTCAGCAAGATGTCCAGCAGGCCGTAGCTCAGGGCCATCAAGGGTTGCAACCAGAGCGTGCTGACGACGCCTGAAATCACCAGTGCCATGACGATGAAAAAGCCCCAGGGCTCAACCCGTGAAACCAGCTCCGCTTGTCGGTGCGGCAACAAACCAACCAGAATTCGACCCCCGTCGAGCGGCGGCAGCGGAAACAGGTTAAACGCAAACATCACCAGGTTGACCAGCACGCCGCCCTGTGCCATCTTGAGAAAGAAAGGTTCGGTCACCTCCATCCCTCTTAATATGTATAGCAGGGCGCCCCAGAGAAAGGCCTGGATGAAGTTGACGCCAGGGCCGGCCAGCGCCACCCAGATCATGTCGCGCTTGGGGTTGCGCAACTTGTCAAAGCGCACTGGCACCGGCTTGGCATAACCAAACAGGAAGGCGCCCGAGGTGGCAAAGTACAGCACCAACGGCATCAGGATCGTCCCTACCGGGTCGATGTGCTTGAGTGGGTTGAGCGTGACGCGCCCCAGCACGTAAGCGGTGTTGTCGCCAAAATGGCGTGCAACATAGCCATGCGCCGCTTCGTGAATCGTGATGGCGAATAGCACCGGCAGTGCATAAAGGGCAATGGTTTGAATCAGGTGGGCAATATCCATCGGGGAAATGTCTCAAAAAAGGGGGAGGAAACGCGTTGTAGATCAGAGGCCGAGCGCCGCGAGCGCGCCGCGGCCCTGACGAATGAGCACCGGTTCTTCACCGCTCAAGTCCACCACGGTGGTGGGTTCCCGCGCGCAGGCACCCGCATCGATGACGGCGCTAATCTGGTTTTTGTAACGCCTGCGAATGTCTTTGGCGTCATTGAGTGGCTCGGTCTCGCCCGGTGCGATCAAAGTGGTGGCCAACAGCGGTCCGTTGTGCAGGTCCAGCAGCGCCTGCAGTACCTTGTGGTCGGGCACGCGCAGGCCAATGGTCTTGCGCGACGGGTGGCTCAGGCGGCGCGGTACTTCCTTGCTGGCCTGCAGAATGAAGGTATAAGGCCCGGGCGTGGCCGATTTGATGCGCCGAAACTGCTGGTTGTCCACCTGGGCATAGTTGGCCAGTTCCGACAAGTCGCGGCACAACAGCGTCAGGTGATGCTTGTCGTCAACGCCACGAATCTGGCGCAGCTTGTCGGCCGCTGCCTTGTCGTCCAGATGGCAGACCAAAGCGTAACTGGAGTCGGTCGGCACCGCCAGGATTTCGCCTTTGTCAAGCAGCGCGATGGCCTGCTTGAGCAAGCGGGCTTGCGGGTTGACGGGATGAACTTCGAATAGCTGAGGCATGCGCGTATTGTCGGCGAAGGCGGGTCAATCAGATGGGTGGAGCCAGGGAAAATGCACCTACGCAGGTGCGACCACGACTCGGCGTTGTTTCCTCACCTCGTGCGCCGATAGCAGGGCATTGCCCACCCCGCTGGCAGCAATGATGGCAATGCCGAGCCAGGCCAGCGCATCGGGCACATGCTTGAACACCAGCCAGCCGGCCAGCGTGGCGAAGGCAATCTGCGCGTACATGTAGGGGGCGAGTACCGGCGCCGACGCTCTGGCGTAGGCCCGAATCAGCATCAGGTGGCCAAAAGTACCCAAAAAGCCGACCACGACAAACCAGGGCCAATAGGTCAACAGGGCGCTTGTATCCCAACCAATGACCACAATCGGACACATCACCACAGCGCCCACCAAGCCGGTGTAAAAGTGCGTCGTGTAGGGGTTTTCTTCACCGCTCAGACGGCTAGTGAGCACCTGGAACCAGCCATAGCTGGTCACCATCAGCACCGGAAACAGCAGCGCCCAGCTAAAGACCTGGCCACCGGGTCGCACTACCAGCAACACGCCGCCGAGACCGGCTGCCATCAGCAGCCAGCGCCGCTGCGAGACGTGGTCTTTGAGCACCCAGGCCGCCATGGCGGTGGCGGCCGCCGGTGACAGCATCACCATCGCCGTGAACTCGCCTACCGGCAAGTAGCGCAGACCAAAAAACGAGCAGGCGCTGGTGATCAGCAACAGTACCCCGCGCAGCGTCTGAAAACGTGGATTGGGCGTGCTGAACAAGCGTTGCTTTTGCACCGGAAAGCGCAACACCAGTGTCAACAGCGCCTGAAATGCGTAGCGAAACCACAGCAGCATCAGCACCGGCACCAGTGTTACGACGTATTTGGTCACCGTGTCCAGCACCGCAAAGGCAAGAGCCGACAGCACAATCAAAGCAATGCCGGCACCGTGTTGGGTGCGCCAGAATGACATGGGTGAACTAATGCGTTGCGGAGGCGTTCGCCCCCAGGCTTTGATCAGAGGCGGTCTGAATGCGATCGGCCAGCAGCTGCCAGACCGGGGTCAATCCACCGGGCAGCGAGGGCAGCGTGCCGAGTTCGGTGTGGCTCTCGTTCGGGCTATGAAAATCGCTGCCGCGCGATGCCGCCAGGCCAAACTCGCGCGCGGTGTCGGCGTAGCTGATGTATTCGGCCGCAGTGTGGCTGCCGGTGACCACTTCGACGCCACGCCCGCCATGCCCTTTGAACTCACCAAACAGGGCAAATTCTTCGTTGCTGCTGAACTTGTAGCGCGCCGGGTGCGCGATGATGGCCATGCCACCGGCTTGCGTGA
Source organism: Rhodoferax sp. (assembly GCA_017880985.1). Lineage (GTDB taxonomy): Bacteria > Pseudomonadota > Gammaproteobacteria > Burkholderiales > Burkholderiaceae_C > Rhodoferax. The sequence continues at coordinate 4,483 of JADGRK010000054.1, forward strand.
CCCAGGTCACCGCGTCTTTCAGACTGGCCCAGCGGTGTTCGACAAAGCCGGGCTTGCCTTCGGTCAGGTATTTGCGGAAGACCTCATGGGTTTCGCGGCAAACCCCGCTTTCGACCAGAAAGCGGGCAAAGTGGGTGCGTGAGATGAGGTCATGGTTGCCGGCAAATTTGAGCGCACCTTCATAGGCACCCAAGATGCCGACCTTGGCCAGTCCATCGGACATTTCCATGGCGCGCTGGCCGCGACCACCCCGGGTTTGCCTGAGCCCCAGTTTGAGTTGGGTGTTGTTGGCATCAAAACCCAGGCCGACGATATGGACGGTTTGATGCAGGAAACTGACTGAAATCTCAACCCCGGTGAGGTAGTGCAGCCCGACCGCCTTGGCCGCAGCAGCCGCGCGCTCCTGACCACCCACTTCATCATGGTCGGTGAGGGCCCACAATTTGACGCCCTTGGCTTTGGCGCGGGCGGCCAATTCTTCGGGCGTCAGCGTGCCGTCGGAGATGGTGGAATGGCAATGGAGGTCGGCGTTGAGGATGGATGTCACATCGCGATTTTATGTCCTGTGAAGGGAATCTGCCGGGCCAACTGGCAGAATGGCAGGATGAACGACTTCATTGCCACTCACGCCACCGATCTCCTCAGCTTTGCCCTCTGCACCGCTGCGATCTTTGTCTATCAGATCTACTTGCGCTGGCGCACCCGCCGTGATCCGACTTCCAGCGCGCAGGACATGATGCTGGTGGCCCGCGAGGCCTGGGTGACCAGCGTGATGCGAGAGCGGCGGGACATTCTGGCGGTGCAGACCCTGCGCAATTCCACCATGGCGGCCAGCTTCATGGCCTCCACCGCCGTCTTGCTCATCCTTGGCGTGCTGACGCTCAGCGCCCAGGGCGACAAGCTCTCCGGCATCTGGCACGCACTCAATTTTCTGGGTCACGTCAGCGCTGAGATGTGGTTGGTCAAACTGCTGATCGTGCTGATTGACCTGCTGCTTGTATTTTTCGCCTTCTCGATGTCGGTGCGTCTGTTTCATCACATTGGTTATGCGATCAACGTGCCGCTGGATCCACAGCTCGAACGCATCCAGATCCGCCATGTGATGGCGCAAATGAACCGCGCCGGTGTTTTCTATCGGATTGGTATGCGTGCCTATTATTTCACCGTGCCGCTGTTGTTCTGGCTGTTTGGCCCGCTGTTCCTGGTCGGGGCGACCGTGCTGCTTATCTTTTTTCTGTACCACCTGGATCGCGCGCCCAAGAGTGACGCAGATCTGATGGGCTAAATCTCCACCGCCTCGACCAGAAATCGCACGCGTCGCACGCCATTCCAGGCGTCGGCATCGAGCCGGAAGGCGAGTTTGACGCGCGTCGGCAGTGGCTCGGTGTGGCCAAACCAGATGCCGTCCACCGGTTGACCCTGATGTTTTAGTTTGAGGGCCAGATGTTTTCCGCCCACCAGACGCTGCGACAGCACTTCGACTTCTTCACTGAAGGTGGGTGGTGCAAAGCCCTGACCCCAGACTTCCTTGTGCAGCGCATCCACCAATTCGACCCGGCGGTACTCGGGCTTCAAGGGGCCATCGGTGTCGAGGCGGCGCAGCAAGGTGGCGGCATCGAGCCACTCCTGCGCGACCTGGCTCAGACTCTGTTCAAAGATATCAAAGTTTTCTTCGGCAATGGTGCAACCGGCCGCCATGGCATGGCCACCAAAACGCAGCAGCACGCCGGGCTGGCGCTTGGCCACCAGATCCAGCGCGTCGCGCAGGTGAAAGCCTGCAATCGAGCGGCCTGAGCCTTTGAGTTCGTGCTCGCGGCCCGGCGCTTTGCTTTGTGCAAAGACAAAAGTCGGGCGGTGCAGCTTGTCCTTGATGCGCGAGGCCACGATGCCGACCACGCCTTCGTGAAAGTCGGGGTCAAACATGCAGATGGCGGGCGGTGCATCGAGGCCGCCCAGGGCGGCGTCGCTAAACAACGATTCGGCCACGGCAAACGCCTGCTCGCGCATGCTGCCCTCAATCTCACGCCGCTCGCGGTTGATGCCGTCGAGTATTTTGGCCAGCTCCTGGCCGCGCTCGACATCGTCCGTGAGCAGGCATTCAATGCCCAGCGTCATGTCTGACAGGCGACCGGCAGCGTTGATGCGCGGCCCCAGCGCAAAGCCAAAATCAAAGGTGGTGGCGACTTTCGCATCGCGCCCGGCTGCTACAAAAAGACTAGCCAGACCAGTAGGCAGCATCAGGGCTCGGATCCTCTTTAACCCCTGCGCGACAAGGCGGCGGTTATTCGCATCGAGCTTGACCACGTCAGCCACCGTGCCCAATGCCACCAACGGCAGCAGGCCATCCAGTTTTGGCTCTGCTTGCCTGGCATTCACCACCGTTCGGGCTGAGCCGAGATCCGTTCGGGCTGAGCCTGTCGAAGCCGGCCCTTCGACAGGCTCAGTGCGAACGGCATGCGGCTCAGGGCGAACGGAAAAATAGCCGCGTGCTCGCAGCTCGACGCGCAATGCGAGCAACACGTAAAACATCACGCCAACGCCGGCGATGGACTTGCTGGCAAACGGGCAGCCGGGCTGATTCGGGTTGACGATGACATCGGCGTTGGGTAGCACGATCTGGCCGTCGCGGCTGGCGGGCAAGTGGTGATCCGTGACCAGCACCTGCAAGCCCAGCGCACGTGCGGTGGCCACGCCCTCAAAGCTGGCAATGCCGTTATCGACCGTGATCAGCACGTCAGCGCCGCTGGCCTTGACGCGCTCGGAGATCGGCGCTGTCAGGCCGTAGCCATCGACCACGCGGTCGGGCACGATGTAAGCCACCTGCCTGGCACCCAGTAGGCGCAGGCCCCGGATTCCCACCGCGCAGGCGGTGGCGCCGTCACAGTCGTAGTCGGCCACGATGCAAATCTTTTTGTCCGCTGCAATGGCATCAGCCAGCAGCGTGGCCGCCGCGCTCAGACCCAGCATCTCGCAGGGGGCAATCAGGCGCGCCAGGCCGTCGTCAAGCTCCATGGGGTTTTGTACGCCGCGGGCTGCATAAAGCTGGGCCAAAAGCGGGTGGATACCGGCCTGCTCCAGCATCCAGGCGCTACGCGGCGGGATCTCGCGTACTATTATTTTCATAGCTGTTCAAGCACAATGGACGGGGGCTGGGTGCCAAAAAAGCTTATAAGTCTGGTGAGAATGGGTTTCGGCTGGGTGATGAAGCGCTGCGCGTTGCGTTCACCGCAGAGGGTGAGTTGGCTGCTTTCTCCCCGATCCAGCGCTGCCAGCAAGGTCACGCATTGGGTGGCATCAATCGCTTGCCAGGCTTTGGCCCATGCTGCCCAATCCTCGCGCAAGGCGGCGTCGCGCAGAGCCGTGATCACCAGCGGCTCGGCTTCAACGGCAGGCTGGCGACTTGGCTGAGGCAAGCTGCCGGTGCCACTTAACCAAAAAGAATTGACCGGTGGAACACCCCGCGCGGCGCGGGCATCATTGACCGGATGGCTGTAGAGCAGCATCTGCATTTCGCTTTGCAGACGCTGCAAATTGACGGCACTGTGCGTGTCAGGCATCCAGCTCGCCACGTTCCTTCCCACCACCCGGTCGAGCGAGGCGGTGGCAAGGCCTGCAAACGCGTCGCCGCAAGCCAGCCAGCGCTCGGGCTGGTCATAGTGCAGCGTGATGCCGTCCTCGGCAAAGTAGGGTTGCATCGCTGCCAGCAGGGCTTGCGACTCCTGGGCCGGAAAATCCGGCAGTGCCGGCCCGCTCATGGCGACGTGCTTGCTGCCCACTTGCCAATGACAGGGGGTGACAAAGCCCCAGGCGCCGTCTGCCTGGCTTTGCAGCGCCGCCCAGGGAATCAGGCCGTCCTGCACTGGCAAGCCCAGGGCGCGGGCCAAAGCGCGTTCGTGCGGCGGCGACAGAGTCAGCTCATCGCCAGTGTCCAGCCGTTCAGCGGTCAGGCGGGAGAGCAGTTTTTCGAGCTGGGGCAGTTTGAGGCTGTGCAGGGCAGATGAGCAACCTTCAGAGCTGCAAAACGCGAACGGGATCAGGAGGTGCATGCCTCGATTGTCCGGGAAATGCTTGAGTCGCTGATTTTCCCGCCAATCCCTTGAACGGCTTGAAAAATTCGGGCTCTGTGTACGCCATCGCACAGAACAACTCCTCAAAGCTTTTGACAATGGACCCCAATTCAACTTGAAGGGGTTTGCTGTGCTTTATACGATCGCGGTGATATTGGTCATTCTGTGGCTGCTTGGCATGGTCACCTCCTACACGTTGGGAGGCTTTGTCCACATTCTTCTGGTGATCGCCATTGTGGTGGTTTTGCTCAGGGTGATTCGAGGTTAATCGACTTCACCAGAACCATCAATTCGCAAGGATTGAAGAGGGCGCAGACCGCAAGGCTGTAGTTGCGCCGGAAAATCAGGCGTCAGCCGCCACGCTGCAGGCAAGGCCTGCCGCTTCCAGGCAGAACGCCAACGGAATCAGGAACCGCATGCGCTGATTGCGCGGGATGCCACAATGGCGCCTGTTTCAAAACCCGGTCGGTCAATGCAACTCCCGTACGAACTTATTCTTGGCTGGCGCTACACCCGGGCCGGTCGCGCAACCCGGCGCAACGGCTTCATCTCTTTCATCTCGGGCGTCTCCATGCTGGGCATTGCGCTCGGCGTGGCGGCACTGATCATTGTGCTCAGTGTGATGAATGGCTTTCAAAAAGAAGTGCGTGACCGCATGCTGGGTGTGGTCTCGCACATCGAGATTTTTGCGCCCAATGGAGCGGCACTGCCCGACCTGGCACGCACCCTGGCCGAAGTTCGAGCCAATCCGAATGTGGTGGGTGCTGCACCTTTTATAGCTAGCCAGGCTTTGCTGGCCAGGGGTGAGGACATGAAAGGCACGATGGTTCGGGGCATTGACCCAGCCCGCGAGCCGGACGTGACCGACTTGGCGATTGAGCTGAAAAACACCGGCCTGAACCGGCTGATTCCAGGTCAATTTGGTGTTGTGCTCGGCGGCGAATTGGCGCGATCCCTCGGCGTGCGTCAGGGGGACAAGGTGACGCTGGTGGCGCCCAGCGGACAGGTCACCCCGGCTGGCGTGGTGCCGCGCCTGAAGCAGATGACGGTGGTCGGCACTTTTGACTCCGGCCATTTTGAATACGACTCAGCGCTGGTGCTGATGCACATGGACGACGCGGCGCGCATCTTCAGGCTCGAAGGCCCGAGCGGTGTGCGCGTCAAGCTGCGCGATTTGCATCAGGCACCGGAGGTGGCGGCCGGGTTATCACGAACGCTCACCGGTGACCTGGTGGTGCGCGACTGGACGCGCCAAAACCGCACCTGGTTTGCCGCGGTGCAGGTCGAAAAACGCATGATGTTCATCATCCTGACGCTGATCGTGGCGGTGGCGGCCTTCAATCTGGTCAGCACGCTGGTGATGACGGTGACTGACAAGCGCGCCGACATTGCCATCCTGCGCACGCTGGGCGCCAGCCCGGGCAGCATCATGGCTATTTTTGTGGTGCAGGGTGCCATGGTGGGGGTGATCGGTACGCTGGCCGGGTTGCTGCTGGGGCTGGGCGTGGCCTTCAACATTGACGTCATCGTGCCGGCGCTGGAGCAACTGTTTCATGCCAGCTTTTTGCCCAAAGACATTTACCTGATCAGTCGCATGCCGAGCGATCCGCAGCAGGCTGACATTCTCCCGATTGCGGTCATCTCGCTGGTGCTGGCTTTTTTGGCGACCCTGTACCCGAGCTGGCGTGCCAGCCGCGTCAACCCGGCCGAGGCGCTCAGATATGAGTGATATGACCCCCACGCTTGCCACTGCGTGTGCTGCGCTGCCCCCCGAGGGGGCTGCCATCGGTTTGGGGCGGCCCGGCACCGATGGCGACATTGTCTTAAGCGCCCGCGGCCTGACCAAGCGTTTCACCGAAGGCCGCCTGGATGTCACCGTGCTGCAAGGCGTGGACCTGGATGTGCGGGCCGGCGAAACGCTGGCCATCGTCGGTGCCTCGGGCTCTGGCAAAAGTACCTTGCTGCACTTGATGGGTGGGCTGGACGCGCCCACCAGCGGCTCGGTGCTGTTGCACGGCCAGGACCTGGCGCAGCAGAGTGCCGCCGCGCAGGGCCGCCTGCGCAACCAGTACCTCGGCTTTGTCTATCAGTTCCACCACCTGCTGCCTGAATTCAGCGCCCTCGACAACGTTGCGATGCCTTTATGGATCAGACGTATGGCGCCCGTGCAGTCTGCGCAGACAGCTACTGAAATGCTAGCAAA
>JADGRK010000055.1 GCA_017880985.1 Rhodoferax sp.
CGAAGGCTTCATGCTCAAGCAGCCCGAGGTGCAAGGCATGGTTAGCGTGCTGGGCTACAGTTTCTCGGGCCAGGGGCAAAAGGCCGCGCTGGCGTTTGTCACGCTGAAGGACTGGTCCGAACGCAAGGGGCCAGGCAGTTCGGCGCAGGCGCTGGCGGGACGCTCATTTGGTGCCCTCATGGGCATCCGCGACGCCTTCATCTTCCCCCTGAGCCCGCCGCCGATTCCGGAGCTCGGTAACGCCTCCGGTTTTAGCTTCCGCCTGCAAGACCGCGGCGGACGGGGTCACCAAGCGCTGCTGACGGCACGTAATCAACTGCTGGGCATGGCCGCGCAGAGCAAAGTGCTCAGCCAGGTGCGGCCCGACGGTCTGGAAGACGCACCGCAACTTCAGGTGGACATTGACCGTGACCAGGCAAGCGCGCTGGGGGTCAATTTTGACGCCATCAACAGCGTGATCTCAACCGCTTTGGGCTCGGCCTATATCAACGACTTTCCCAACGCCGGTCGCCTACAGCGCGTGGTGGTGCAGGCCGATGCACCCGCGCGGATGCAGAGTGACGACCTGCTCAGGCTTAATGTGATGAACAACAAAGGGCAGATGGTGCCGCTGTCCGCCTTTGCCAGCACGCGCTGGATCACGGGTCCGATGCAGACCGTGCGCTACAACGGTTACCCCGCCATGCGCATCGGCGGCAATGCCGCACCTGGCTACAGCACCGGCGCAGCGCTGGCCGAGATGGAAAAATTGGCCAGCCAGTTACCTGAGGGTTTTGGCTTTGAGTGGACCGGCACCTCGCGCGAGGAAAAGCTGGCCGGCGCCCAGGCCATGATTCTGTATGGCTTTGCGATCCTGTCAGTGTTTCTGTGTCTGGCGGCGCTTTATGAAAGCTGGACCATTCCACTGGCGGTTGTGCTGGTGGTGCCGCTGGGCGTGCTGGGCGTGATCCTGGCAACACTGCTGCGCGCTTATGCCAACGACGTGTACTTTCAGGTCGGCTTGATCACCATCATTGGCCTGTCGGCCAAGAACGCCATCCTGATCATTGAGTTTGCCAAGGACTTGCAGGCGCAGGGCAAGAGCGTGATCGAGTCCGCGCTGGCAGCGGCGCACCTGCGCTTTCGCCCGATCGTGATGACCTCCATGGCTTTCACGCTGGGGGTGCTGCCGCTGGCTATTTCCAGCGGCGCTGGTTCGGCCAGCCAGCGCGCCATTGGCACCGGCGTGATTGGCGGCATCCTGACCGGCACCTCGCTGGCAGTGCTGTTTGTGCCAATCTTTTTTGTGGTGGTGCGATCCTTGTTCAAGGACAGTGCACGCCAGCGGCAAATTCACGCCGACCAGGCCGCGCACATGGGAGTGCATAGCGATGAATAAGAGCATCGAAAATCGCGCACGCCCCAGCCTCGTCATTGCGAACGCAGCGCGGCAATCCATGATCCCAAAGTTCGCCATGAAAACTCTCATTGTCAAAAGCGCAGCACTGGCCACCAGCACCTTCCTGGCCGCCTGCTCACTGATGCCCGCCTACGAGCGCCCCAACGCACCGGTGGCACCCCAGTGGCCCGCTTCAGCCAGCGTGAGTGCATCAACCAGCAGCAGTACAGCCCAAAACACCGCGACGTTGGCTTGGCAAGACTATTTTGCCGACGCCGGCTTGCGCGAGCTGATTGACACCGCGCTGACCAACAACCGCGACCTGCGGGTGGCGGTACTTAACATCGAGCAAGCCCGAGCTCAACTCGGTATCCGCCGCGCCGATCAGTTTCCCACTCTGGCTGCCGCAGTCGCCGGTTCGCGTACCGCAACCGGTACCGGCTCTTTCAGTAATGTTTACACCGCTGGACTGACGGTCACGGCCTATGAAGTCGATTTTTTTGGCCGCGTTGCCAGCCTCAAGGAGCAGGCCCTGGCCCAATATCTGGCCACGACCGAGGCTAGCCAGACCGAACAAATCAGCCTGATTGCCACGGTGGTGCAAAGCTGGCTAAGCCTGTTGGCAGACGAAGAGCTACTGGCCGTGTCGCGCCAAACGCTCGCCTCACGTGAAGAGTCGCTCACGCTCGTGGAACTCAAGCTGCGCCACGGTGCCGCCTCTGAACTTGACCAGCGCCTGGCGCAAACCCTGCTGGAAAGCGCCCGCGTCACGCTGGCCCAGCAGATGCGCCAACGCGCGCTGGACGAAAACGCCCTGGTGCTGCTGCTGGGTCAGCCCTTGAGCACCACTTTTCAGGCACAACTGAGCTCGCAACAATTCACCCAACTGCAGTTTGCCGAGCTGCCCGCCGGGTTGCCCTCAGACCTGCTGGCAAGCCGCCCCGACATCCGCCAGGCCGAGCAACAGTTGATTGCCAGCAACGCCAACATCGGTGCCGCGCGGGCAGCGTTCTTCCCGCGCATCAGCCTCACCGCCGGTGCCGGGTCCGCCAGCAACGAGCTGAGCGGCCTGCTCAAAGACGGTTCCTGGGGCTTCACGCTGGCCCCGCAACTGGTGCTGCCGCTGTTTGATGCCGGGCGCAATCAGGCCAACCTGGCATCGGCCCAAGCCGCGCGCGACATTGCCGTAGCGCAGTATCAGAAAGCCATTCAAAGCGCCTTTCGCGAAGTAGCCGACGCACTGGCCGGGCGTGACACACTGGCGCGCCAATTGCACGCCGCCCAGGCCCAGCTTGATGCCGAGGCGGCGCGTTCACGTTTGACCAAACTGCGCTATGACAACGGTGCCGCCAGTCAACTCGATTGGCTCGATGCCCAGCGCTCGCTGTTTGCCACCCGCCAGGCGCTGGTACAAACCCGACTGGCGTATTTGCAGAACCAGGTGTCACTGTACAAAGCGCTGGGCGGTGGTGCATCGCCGAGGCCCTGAACGCGGGCTAAGCCGTGGTGCGCCAGCACCAATCACAGATCGCCCCTGGTTTATAAGGCTTTTATGGCTCTAGCCCTCGTCACGATTGCGTAAACAGCTATTAAATACATAGTGGCGTGGAGCGGTGAATTAGCAAAATCACGGTCAACCAAGTCTGTCATTTGTCGCTTGTCTGTTGATCGGAATTTTTTTCCAACTTTCGACCATGGCGCGCTGTGAACATCGGCCGATCGAGTTTTGCGACCGGATTCGGAATCGAAACAAGGGCCGGCAAGTCCGGCCCAAGGCTCAACTTCAAGTTCTTGCTTTGCGCGCGATAATGCGCTGAAACTCAGGAGATTCTCATGGCCAAAACACCCAAAATTGCAGTATTGCTGGCCGGTTGCGGCCACCTCGATGGTGCCGAAGTGCGCGAAGCGGTTTTAACGCTGCTGGCAATAGACCAGCAAGGGGCCTCATTTCAGTGCATCGCGCCCAACGCTTTGCAGTATCACGTGGTCAACCACGTCACCGGTGAGCCGGTGCCCGGTGCGCAGCGCAACATCCTTGAAGAATCCAGCCGCATCGCCCGCCTGGGCCAATGCCTGGATCTGGCCCAGGCCCGCGTGCAGGACTTTGACGCACTGGTGATGCCCGGCGGCTACGGTGTGGCGAAGAATCATTGCTCTTTTGCCCTCAAAGGCGCTGAAGCTGAGGTGCGCCCGGATGTAGCGGACTTTGTGCGCGGTTTCTTCGACGCCAAGAAGCCAGTTGGAGCCATTTGCATTGCCCCTGCGCTGGTGGCCCTGACGCTGCACGGCCACGACCACGCGACCCTCACGCTGGGCAACGACGCCGGTTGCGCCAGCGCCATGCAGCAACTCGGCCAGCAACATCAGAACACCCCCAACGCCCGAGAGATCGTGATTGACGAGACACTCAAACTCATCACCACCCCGGCCTATATGTTTGATGATGCCAAGCTGAGCGATGTCTTCACCGGCATCGAGCGTTGCGTCGCTGAAGTGCTCAAGCGAATTTGAAGCATACTCGTGACCTGACGTGTGCGCCAACCCCGCGCCTGAACCCAATCGGTTTGGCCCAATAACCCGGACTGCAGTCTGGCTTGAAACCCGTTCTTGCAGCCGCTTCAGGAGCCCAACCTGAGACTCCCGAACTAACCGCCAGTCCACTGCTCTTTAACCCATGACCCGCACGACCAAAAAACTTTCCATGCTTCAGGTACTGCTGTGCGGTGCCGCCATCGTGACGCTTTCCATGGGCGTGCGCCACGGCTTTGGCCTGTGGCTGCAACCCATCACCCAAAGCCAGAGTTGGAGCCGGGAAACCTTTGCGTTTGCCATCGCTCTTCAGAATTTGGTCTGGGGCTTGTCCGGCATTTTTGCCGGCATGGTGGCGGACCGGTTCGGGGCTTTCAGGGTCGTCGCAGTGGGCGCTGTGTTGTACGCGCTCGGACTGGTCGGCATGGCCTACGCCAACACGCCATTGATGCTGGCGGTTACCGCCGGGGTGTTGATTGGCGTAGCACAGGCGGGCACCACCTATGCCATCATTTACGGGGTGATTGGTCGCAACATCGCTGCCAACAAACGATCCTGGGCCATGGGGGTTGCCGCGGCAGCTGGCTCATTTGGACAATTTTTGATGGTGCCGACCGAAGGCTATTTGATCAGCAGTTTTGACTGGCAAGGAGCCTTGGTCATCCTGAGCGTTGCCGTGTTGATGATGATACCGCTGGCTTGGGGCCTGCGTGAGCCGGGTTTCTCGGGTGGTTCCCTGTTTCAGCGCGAGCAGACGATTTTTCAGGCTTTGCAGGAGGCCTTTCGGTACCCGAGTTTTCGATTGCTGATGGCAGGCTACTTTGTGTGTGGTTTTCAGGTCGTCTTCATCGGCGTGCACATGCCCAGCTACCTCAGGGACAAGGGCCTGTCGCCCCAAGTGGCCAGCTACTCGCTGGCGCTGATTGGCCTGTTCAATGTGTTTGGCACTTACGCCGCCGGGGTGCTCGGCCAGCGCATGCAAAAGAAGAACATTCTGGCTTTCATTTACCTCGCTCGCGCTTTTGTGATCAGCGTCTTCCTGCTCGGCCCCTTGTCACCTCTGAGCGTCTATATTTTTTCCAGCGTGATGGGTCTGCTGTGGCTCTCCACGGTACCGCCCACCAACGCCACGGTGGCACAAATTTTTGGCGTCGAACATCTTTCCATGCTCAGTGGCTTTGTGTTTTTCAGCCACCAAATCGGCTCTTTCATGGGCGTCTGGCTGGGCGGCTACCTGTATGACCGCACCGGCAGCTATGACTTGGTCTGGTACATCGCGATTGGGCTGGGTGTATTGGCAGCGCTGGTCAATCTGCCGATCAAGGAAGCGTCCATTAACCGCAACCCCGCTGCGGTGGGGGCATGACATCGTGAAACACAGTCACAAATTGCTCGGCCTGAAATTTTTGCTTTACGCGGGTCTGGCTTGCGTTCTGCTGGTCGTCTTTGCCCTTTACACACGTCCTGATTTTTTGTTTACTTTGGCGAATCAGGTTTGGGGCTGCTTCTGAATTCAAATGAGACTCAAAGATCAATCGCCGATCGGCGCTTCGCCCGGGTCTGACTGCATATCAGGCTGGGTGCAACGCTGGTCTGACCTCATCGCGCCGGGTGGGTCGGTGCTGGACATCGCCTGCGGTCAAGGGCGCCACATGAAATGGTTGGCTGAAAAGGGGCACCCGGTCACCGGCGTTGATCGCTCGCCAGTGGCGATTGAGTCCGCAGCAGGATTCGGCCAGACCCTCCTGGCGGATATCGAAAACGATCCGTGGCCCTTGATGAACGGCATACAGGCGCGTCAGTTTGACGCCGTCATTGTGACCAATTATTTGTGGCGAGCCCTGTTCCCGCTGATCGCGCAAAGCGTTGCCCCCGACGGGGTCCTCATTTATGAGACTTTTGCCCAAGGCAATGAGACACTGGGAAAGCCGTCGCGTGCTGATTTTCTGCTACAGCCTGCTGAATTGCTTTCCGCTTTTGACAACCTGCACATCATCGCCTTCGAACAGGGTTTCCTGGACAACCCGCCGCGACTGGTGCAACGCATCGTCGCAACGCGACCCGATTTGCCCAACAACAGTGATTCTCCCCTGCGGCGTTTCGCGCTCTAGTTAGAATGCTCTTTTTCAGTTAATCAGCACTTGGACATGACATTTTCAACCGGTCAAATTACGGGCAGCATCGTGGCACTGGTCACGCCCATGCATGAAGACGGCAGCGTGGACTACCCGACGCTGCGCAAGCTGGTCGACTGGCATATCGCCGAGGGCACCGACTGCATTGGCGTGGTTGGCACCACGGGCGAGTCACCGACCGTCAATGTGCAGGAGCACTGCGAAATTATCCGCGTCGCGGTAGAGCAGGCCGCGCGTCGGGTTCCGATCATGGCCGGTTGTGGCGCCAACTGCACGGCCGAGGCGATTGAGCTGACCCAGTTCGCCAAAAAAGTGGGGGCCAATTGCCAGTTGCAGGTGGTGCCCTACTACAACAAACCGACCCAGGAAGGCCAGTACCTGCACTTCAAGGCCATCGCAGAAGCAGTTGAGCTTCCGATGATCCTGTACAACGTGCCGGGTCGTTCTGTGGCAGACATGGCGCACGACACCGTGTTGCGTCTGGCCCAGGTGCCAGGCATTGTCGGCATCAAGGAGGCGACCGGCAATATTGATCGGGCGCAGTGGCTGATCCGGCAAGCGCCCAAGGGTTTTGCCATTTACTCAGGGGACGACCCGACTGCGGTGGCTCTCATGCTTTGCGGCGGACAGGGTAACGTCAGCGTATCCGCCAATGTGGCACCCAGGTTGATGCACGAACTGTGCGTGGCAGCCATGGCCGGGGACGCAAGAAGAGCAATGGAAATTCAGTTCAAGCTGCTACCGTTGCATAAAAACCTGTTTGTCGAGTCCAACCCGATTCCGGTCAAGTGGGCCATGGCACGGATGAAACTGTGCGGTGGTGCCATTCGGCTGCCGATGACCCGTTTGACTCAAGCCAATGAAGCGATCGTTGAAAGCGCATTGCGTGCCAGCGGCTTGATCTGATCGACTCGATCAGGCCTCACCCATAACCCCAAGGGATATTTTTGTGAATTATTTTTCCAGACTTACGTTGTTAGGCTTATCACTGACGCTGGCCGCTTGCTCGGTGCTCGAAGGCGACAAAATCAACTACAAGAGCGCCGGCAAAGGCCCATCGCTTGAGGTTCCCCCCGATTTGACACAGCTTTCGCGCGACACCCGCTATGCGGTCCCCGGTGGTGCCGTGTCTGCGTCAAGCTTTCAGGTCGGTCAAGCCAGCCAGTTGGCACCCACCGCTCTCAATGCCATGGGCGATGTCCATATTGAACGAGCCGGTACGCAACGCTGGCTGGTGATCAATCGACCGGCCGACAAGCTGTGGGAACCAGTACGCGACTTCTGGCAGGAAAATGGTTTCCTGTTGGCAATGGATCAGCGTAATCTGGGTATTATGGAAACCGACTGGGCGGAAAACCGGGCCAAGCTCCCGCAAGACTTTATTCGCAACACGCTTGGTAAAGTGCTTGCTTCGCTGTATTCCCCCGGCGAGCGTCACAAATTTCGTCCCCGTCTGGAACGCAACGCGAGCGGCGGCACCGACATTTTTGTTAGTCACCGGGGCATGATTGAGGTATACGACAGCAAGGACAAGGAAAGGACGGTTTGGCAACCGCGCGCCGCAGATCCAGAACTTGAAGCTGAATTCTTGCGTCGGTTGATGGTCAAACTCGGCGTGACAGAGGAACAATCCAAGGCGCTGGTGGCGGCTGGCGCTAACAAAAGCAGTTCACGCGTGACAGTGGTGAATGGGCAATCGGTGCTGCAAATTGATGAGGGGTTTGATCGCGCCTGGCGTCGTGTTGGTTTGTCTCTGGACCGCACCGGGTTTACGGTCGAGGATCGGGATCGCAGTCAGGGAATTTATTTTGTCCGCTATGTGGCACCGAATGCCGACAAGTCGGAGCCGGGTTTTCTGAGCAAGCTCTTTAGCAGCTCAAAGGCGGACGCTGCGCCCCTGAAGTACCGCATTGCGGTGGTCAGTCAGGACAATTCAACCACCGTCTCCGTACGCGACGCCGGTGACAAGCCAGATCTGTCAGCCAATGCACAGCGCATTGTGAAAGTCATCGCCGACGACCTCAAATAATTTGAGCGCGAGTGCCCGCAAATCGACCCGCTGGTGAGTTCCGTTTTGCACCTCACCGTGCGACCGGACGTAGCCATAAAAAAGCCACCCGAAGGTGGTTTTTTTATCGTCCAAGTTGACGCTGGAATTTACTTCTTGACCGCAGCATTGGCAGCATCAGCGGCCTTCTTGGCGGCATCGTCACCACCGGCCTTGGCGGCGTCAACCACCGCATTGCCAGCGCCGCTAGCGGCACCAGCAGCTGCGGCACCAGCAGCAGAAGCTGCATCAGCAGCAGCGGCGGCAACAGGGGCGGAGGCATCAGCCGCAGGTGCGGAGGCATCAGCCGCAGGTGCGGGAGCGGCAGCGGGTGCTGGAGCAGGTGCTGGCGCTTCTTCCTTTTTACCACAAGCTACCAGAGCGGCGGCAGCAATAACTGCTGCTAAAACGAGCGATTTATTCATTTGAATATTACCTAGTAAGTTAACGAAACAATTTCCGGAAATTGTCGGTGCAGAACAACTGCAAGGACCAAGCAAAAATGACTCGAGCTCTTTTTGCTTAGGCGCAAATTATAAAACCAAAATTATGCCATTTCACCGCTGGTTTGAAAAATTGGCTAAGACCGCACCAGCGAAACAACACTTCAAGCACTGCGCGTGGAACGCTTTTTGGCGTCGCGCGGCACAAATACTTTGCCGCCATTGCCGGGCCTGACGCCCATGGGTTTGCCAAATGAGGGCTTGCGGGGGCCAAAATCACCGCGCGGTGCCGGGCCATCATTGCGGGCACCCGCAAAACGGTCATTAAAGCCACCCTTGCGTTCGTAACTGAAACCTTCGCGCGCCCCAAAACCGCGCTCATCACGCTGGGGAAATCCACCGCCACTATTATTTTGGTAGCTGTTCGCGCCGGAATCATTGTGGCCAGCAGTATTTTTGTCTGCAAAACCGCCCCGATTTGCGGCAAAACCGCTCGGGCGGCCAGCGCCGAATTTGCGATCGCGAGAATGAAAGTCATTGCTGCCACGGCTGTCACGACCACCAAAGTTGGAATTCGGTCGCGCGTCCGGGAAACGCTGCTGCGGCTCCAGCCCCGGAACAGTCTCGGCCTTGAATTGCTGGCGGGTAAATGCCTCAATATCAAAAATCTTGCGCCGATCACGGAATTCAGCAAACGTCACGGCAATGCCGTCACGGCCAGCACGACCGGTGCGACCAATGCGGTGGGTGTAGTCTTCAGCCTTCATCGGCAAGCCAAAGTTGAACACGTGGGTAATGGTGGGCACATCAATGCCGCGGGCTGCCACATCGGTGGCCACCAGAATTTGTACCTGCCCCTGGCGCAGTGCCATCAAGCGACGGTTGCGCAGGCCCTGGCTTAAAGCACCGTGCAGGGCCACGGCAGAAAAGCCTTCTTGCTGCAGGTCGTTGGCAAGGCCATCACACTCGATCTGGGTGCTGGCAAATACCAGGGCCTGGTTGATGGTCGTGTCGCGCAACCAATGGTCCAGCAGCTTGCGTTTGTGCTGGGCGTTGTCGGCCCAGAACAATACTTGCTTGATGTTCTGGTGTTTTTCCTGCGGGCTGTCAATCTGCAAGCGCTGGGGCTCGCGCATGACGCGCGCAGCGAGCTGCTGGATACGCGGCGCAAACGTCGCGCTGAACATCATGGTCTGCTTGCGAGCGATGGTGAGCTGGTTGATCTCAGCCAGGTCATCGGAGAAACCCAGGTCGAGCATCCGGTCGGCTTCATCCACAACCAGGAACTGCACTTGATCCAGTTTGATTTGCATGGAGCGTTGCAGATCGAGCAAACGTCCCGGTGTGGCGACTACCAGGTTGGCATTTTGCAGCTTGGCAATCTGCAACTGGTAAGGCATGCCGCCGACAATATTGGCAATGCGCAGACCGCGACAGTGCTGTACCAGATCGATCGCGTCGTGCGCCACTTGCTGCGCCAGCTCACGCGTCGGGCAGACCACAAGTGCGCCAGGTGCGGCTGGCGAAAAATGCCGGGGATTGGTCGGGTCTTTGCGTTTGGCACGTTTGGGAGGCGCTTCGCCCTTGGCGGCAGCTTCTGCCACGACGCGCTCAAAATCAGCACGCTCTTTGGCCTCGGCTTGCGCTTGCTGAGTCAACAGCGTGTGCAGAACCGGCAACAAGAAAGCGGCAGTCTTGCCACTGCCGGTTTGGCTTGAGACCATCAGGTCGATAAAACGAGCCGCATCGCCGCCTGCGCTCTCGCCCTGCATCGCCAGCGGAATGGTTTTGAGCTGGACTGTGGTCGGCTGGGTAAAACCCAGATCCTTGACGGCCTGGATCAACTCTGGGGCGAGGCCCAGGGTCAGAAAACCGTTGGGGGCCTCAACGACCGCCTCAACCGCCGGTGGCGCTTGAGCGATGATTTGCGTCGCCTCGACGGTGTCGATGGAATCAATGGAAATAGTTTCGACAAGCGCTAAATCGCCCGTCGCTTGAAAAGCGTCAGTCATGAATTTACTCACACGCGAGCATCGCAGGGTCTGCGACTGCTCCGTCAATGGTTAAAAAACATCAACCATCAAACGGAACCTGCTCTGACTCACAAGGAGTTCAATCAGCGCTGGGGGCTCTTCTTAAGGAATAACGCTTGCGCGAATTCGCTTTGAGTCCGGTGAATGAAGGGAGATGTACAAATATGCGCCGCTCTTGGCAGCGCA
>JADGRK010000382.1 GCA_017880985.1 Rhodoferax sp.
CAGGTCAAAGTGCGCGGGAGCCACCGCTTTCCATAGACGCAGGGTGCTGACTGTTGTAGTTCCATGACCAGGCACCACCATGTCATAGGCCTTGGCGGCCACTTCACCGGCGTGCTGCCAGACCGCCACATCATTTGTGTGTGTGACCCAGCCGCCAAAGCGCACCGGGTAGGTGATGTTCGCACACGGGAACTCCCATGGCGTGCCGTCTTGCAGCCAGGAATCGGGGTACTCCACCTGGCAGCCATTTTGGATTTCCTGCGCAAACATGCCATATTCGTAACGAATGCCGTAACCGAACGAGGGTAAACCCAGCGTGGCCATGGAGTCCAGAAAACACGCTGCCAGCCGACCCAGACCGCCGTTGCCCAACGCGGCGTCACGCTCCAGTCCGGCAATGTCTTCGAGCTGCTGGGCGTGCTGTGCCAACCCGGTCGCAGCGCCTTCGGTCAGGTTCAACGCGGCCAGGGCGTTGGACAGGCTGCGCCCCATCAAAAATTCCATCGACAAATACACCACCCTCCGCGCTTTTTGTTTGCGCTCTTGCGACTGCGTGGCCACCCAGCGCCTGGAGAGCTGGGCGCGTGCAACCTGAGCCGTGGCTTGCATCAAATCGCAGGGTGAGGCACGCTCCGGTTCGACACCAACGGTGTGCAGCAGATGGGCGTTGATTTGCTCAGGCAGGGGGGCGGCTAGGGGTGTGGCGGAAACGTTCAACTGGATTCCTTCGGTCGTTGGCAAAGTGAGGATTAACCTGTATTTTGCACGTCAACGAGTATCTACTTTACCGTGCGGTTACCACGTTAACCATGCGGGTCTTGCCGCATCTCTATAATTGCGCCCATTCCGAGGAGCGTTGCAGTTCACGCAAGTAGAACGAGGCTCGGACCGTGTGACTTGGCACCCAGCCAAGTGACCGCATTAACGGCGCTCGCCCACTGGTCTGTGCGGTGAGTCTTTCCCAAATGCCTCCCTTGCAGTTCAGTGTTTTTTCAAATTTACTTTTGGAGTAAGCCATGAGCGCCGTATTGAAACCTGTCAAAAACCAAGATTACGTTATTGCCGACTTGAGCCTGGCCACCTGGGGCCGCAAGGAGTTGAATATTGCCCAGACCGAAATGCCCGGTTTGATGGCGATTCGTGAAGAGTTTGCCAAGGCACAGCCGCTCAAAGGCGCGCGCATAACCGGCTCGCTGCACATGACGATTCAGACCGGCGTGCTGGTCGAAACGCTGCAAGCGCTGGGCGCGCAGGTGCGCTGGGCCTCGTGCAATATTTTCTCGACGCAGGATCACGCCGCCGCCGCCTTGGTGGCCACGGGCACACCGGTGTTTGCCTACAAGGGCGAAAATCTGAGTGACTATTGGGATTACACCCATCGCATCTTCGAATTTGGTCCCAAGGGAAGCAAAACCGAAGGTCCGAACATGATTCTGGACGACGGCGGCGACGCGACGCTGCTGATGCATCTGGGCGCCCGCGCCGAGAAGGACATCAAACTGCTGGCCAAGCCCGGTAGCGAAGAAGAAATTTGTCTGTTTGCCGCCATCAAGGCCAAACTGAAAATCGATCCGACCTGGTACAGCCGACGCCTGAAAAACATCATTGGCGTGACCGAGGAAACCACTACCGGAGTGCACCGTCTGAACGACATGTCCGCCAAGGGCACGCTCAAAGTGCGTGCCATCAACGTCAATGACTCCGTCACCAAGAGCAAGTTCGACAACCTGTATGGTTGCCGCGAGTCGCTGGTGGACGGTATCAAGCGCGCCACCGATGTCATGATCGCCGGCAAAGTGGCGGTGGTGGCGGGCTACGGCGACGTCGGCAAAGGTTGCGCCCAAGCCTTGCGCGCACTGTCGGCGCAAGTGTGGGTGACTGAAGTCGATCCGATCAACGCGCTGCAAGCCGCGATGGAAGGCTTCAAGGTCGTCACCATGGAATACGCGGCCGACAAGTGCGACATTTTTGTGACCTGCACCGGCAACCTCAACGTCATCACCTACAAGCACATGGCGGCCATGAAGGACCAAGCAATAGTTTGCAACATTGGCCACTTTGACAACGAGATCGATGTCGCGTCACTGTCCAAATGCAAGTGGGAAGAAATCAAGCCGCAGGTGGACCATGTCATCTTTCCGGCCAAGGGCAAGACGCCGTCCAAGCGCATCATCCTGCTGGCCAAGGGCCGTTTGGTGAACCTGGGTTGCGGCACCGGCCACCCCAGCTTTGTGATGTCTTCCAGTTTCGCCAATCAGACCATCGCCCAGATCGAACTGTTCACCAAGCCCAAAGAGTACAAGTCCGGCAAGGTCTATGTGTTGCCCAAGCACCTGGACGAAAAGGTGGCGCGCCTGCACCTGAAAAAAGTCGGCGCCATGCTGAGCGAGCTCACCGATGAGCAGGCCGCCTACATCGGTGTCAGCAAGGCCGGGCCCTACAAGGCCGACAGCTATCGCTATTGATGCGCATCGATCAACTGCTGGTGCAACGCCAGCTTGCCAGCACCCGCTCCCAGGCCCAGCGCCTGATCGCGGGCGGGGTCGAGTGGCTGCAGGGTGAGGTCTGGCGGCGTGTGGTCAAGAACGGTGACGAGGTGCCTGACGATGCTGCCATCAGGCTGCTCGACGACTCCGAGGCGCGCTACGTGTCACGCGGCGGCCTCAAGCTTGAAGCGGCCCTGAAACAAGTCGGCTTGTCGGTGGTCGGCTTGCAGTGCCTCGATGTTGGCCAGTCCACCGGCGGCTTTACCGACTGCCTGTTGCAGCACGGCGCTGCGCTGGTGGTGGGGGTCGATGTGGGTAGCGCCCAATTGCACCCCAGCCTGCGCCAGAATCCGCGCGTGCTGTGTCTTGAGAAGCTCAATGCCCGCACCTTGACTGCTACTGATGTAATAGCGGCTTACGAAGATTGGACGGGGGATAGAGGACAATTTGGCATAAATAATGAGGCAGCATCGGGTGTGCCGACGGAGGCCGACTTCAGGCCCGAATTCGACTTGATCGTGGCTGATTTGTCGTTCATCTCGCAAACCCTGGTGCTGCCA
>JADGRK010000383.1 GCA_017880985.1 Rhodoferax sp.
GCACCGCCTGGACTTATTTTGGCAGCATCGGCCGGGCCGCCTCGGGCGGCATCTGGTTCCTGCCGATTTATCTCGGGCCGACGCTGGCGATGGTGCTGGGCTGGGTGGTGATCCGCAAGATGATCCGCATCGCCCGGGTCTATCGCATCACGTCGATTGCCGACTTCATCGCCAGCCGCTATGGCAAGAGCCCGCTGCTGTCGGGCCTGGTGACGCTGATTGCGGTGGTCGGTATCGTGCCCTACATCGCCTTGCAGCTCAAGGCGGTGTCGGGCGGCTATGCGCTGTTGACCGCGCCGGTGTACCAGACTGTGTTGCCGGGTCGGCACTGGAGCCAGGATGGCGCCTTCTACGTGGCGCTGGTGCTGGCCGGTTTTAGCATGGTGTTTGGCGCGCGCCATCTCGATACCACCGAGCGCCACGAGGGCATGGTGGCAGCGATTGCGTTTGAGTCGCTGGTCAAGCTGGCGGCCTTTTTGGCGGTGGGGCTGTTTGTCACTTACGGGTTGTTTGATGGACTGGAGGATTTGTTCGCCCGTGCCCGCAGGGTGCCGGCATTGGCGCTCTTGTTGCGACTGGAACAGGGTGGCGACTTTGCCTGGTCGCAGTGGTTTGGTTTGACGTTGTTGTCGATGTTGTCCGTGGTGTTTTTGCCGCGCCAGTTTCAGGTGATGGTGGTGGAAAACGTGCGCGAGAGTCATCTGCGACGCGCGGTCTGGGTGTTCCCACTTTACATGCTGGTTATCAACCTCTTTGTCTTGCCGATTGCGCTGGGCGGGTTGCTGTACTTTGGCCCGGCCCCGATGAATGCCGAAAATTTTGTGCTTTCGCTGCCACTGGCGGCAGGGCAACATGCGCTGGCCCTGTTTGCCTTTATCGGCGGCCTCTCGGCCGCCACCGGGATGGTGATTGTGGAAACCATTGCGGTCTCGACCATGGTCAGCAACGAGCTGGTGATGCCCTTGTTGCTGCGAACGCGCCACTTTCGCCCCGACGCCGGGCATGACCTCACCTGGGTGCTGCTGGGCATTCGGCGCGCCGCCATTCTGGGCGTTCTGGTGCTGGGCTATGTTTATTTTCACCTGGCCGGTGAGGCCTATGCGCTGGTCAGCATCGGGCTCATCAGTTTTGCCGCCGTGGCCCAGTTTGCACCTGCGCTGTTTGGTGGCATGTACTGGAAAGGCGGCTCGCGCCGGGGCGCACTGGCGGGTTTGCTCGCGGGATTCTTGATGTGGGTCTATACGTTGATGTTGCCCTCGATTGCCAAGTCGGGCTGGTTGGGCACTGATTTTCTGACGCTCGGCCCCTGGGGCATCAGCTTGCTGCGGCCGGAACAACTGCTGGGTCTGCACGGACTTGACGGTCTGACGCATTCGCTATTCTGGAGCATGCTGGTCAACGTCGGTGCTTATGTCGGGCTCTCGCTCTGGCGTGCGCCGAGCGGGCAGGAGGCGAGTCAGGCCTTGCTATTTGTCGATGTCTTCAATCGCAGCGCGCAAGCAAGCCCGGTGTTCTGGCGCGGTCAGGCCAAAGTGCCTGACCTGCAGCGTTTGTGCGAGCGTTTCCTGGGCAATCAGAAAGCCCGTTCGCTATTCGAGACCTACGCCGCCCAGGTCGGCTCGGGTCGGGTCGATGCCATCCCGGCGGATGCTCGACTGGTGCAGTTTGTTGAGACACAATTGGCCGGTGCCGTGGGCAGCGCCTCGGCGCGCGTGCTGGTGGCCTCGGCAGTGGAAGAAGAAACTCTCACACCCGATGACGTGCTGAGTATCCTGGACGAGACCTCGCAGTTGCGTGCCCATTCGCGTGAGCTGGAAGAAAAATCTGATTCGCTGGAGCGCGCCACGGCCGAACTGCGTCAGGCCAACGAGCAGCTCAAGAGTCTGGACCGGCTCAAAGATGATTTCATGTCGTCGGTGACGCATGAGCTGCGCACGCCGCTGACCTCGATCCGGGCGCTGGCGGAGCTGATGCGCGACGAACCCGGGATGCCTATCGAGCAACGTTGCCAGTTCGTCGAGATCATCGTGAGTGAGACCGAGCGCCTGTCAAGGTTGGTCAATCAGGTGCTCGACATGGCCAAGATCGAGTCGGGCCATGCGCAGTGGCATACCGTTGAGGTGGACATGCGCGCGCTGGTGAATCAGGCCGTCACCACCACGGTCGAGATGTTTCGTGAACGTCAGACGGTGGTCCAGGTGTCGATGCCGACGTTTGTGCCGCCGCTGATGGCTGATCCGGATCGTCTGATGCAAGTGATGCTGAACCTGCTCTCCAATGCGGCCAAGTTTGTGCCGGTGCCGGGCGGGCGGGTGGAGGTGCGTTTGAGCAGTGACTCGACCGGCGTGACAGTGGCGGTGCAAGACAATGGCCCCGGTGTCTCAGCCGCGCAGCAGGGTCTTATTTTTGACAAATTCAGGCAGGGCGGCGATGCCGCCAACCGGCCTCAGGGCACCGGGTTGGGCTTGCCGATCAGTCGCCAAATTGTGGAACATTTTGGCGGGCGCCTGTGGCTCGAATCGAGCTCGGACCAGGGCGCCATTTTTATGTTTCACCTGCCCTGGCATCGCGTCAAGGTTGCAACCGGTGCAACCCAAAATGGAGACAAACCATGAGTCAAAAGATACTGGTCGCCGATGACGAGCCGAACATTGTGATTTCGCTGGAATACCTGCTCAAACGCGAGGGCTACGTCGTGGTGATTGCACGCGACGGGCAGGAAGCGCTGGAAAGCATCACACGCGAACGGCCCGATCTGGTACTGCTGGATGTGATGATGCCCAAGAAAACCGGGTTCGAAGTCTGTCAGGCGGTGCGTGCCAGCGACGACTTGCAGGCCACAAAAATCCTGATGCTCACCGCCAAAGGGCGTGACACGGATCTGGCCAAAGGATTGGCGATGGGCGCAGATGCCTATATCACCAAACCCTTCTCGACCCGCGAATTGGTGCAAAAAGTAGCCGAGATGCTCGGAGGGCGGGCATGAAGATGGATCGCCGCCTGCTGCTGGGGATTGCCGCGGC
>JADGRK010000384.1 GCA_017880985.1 Rhodoferax sp.
GCCGCTGGCTTGTTGGCCCTTGACAGTGGCACGCACCCAGGCGTTTTCGACCTCAACGGCGTCACCGCGGGCGGTGGCAGTCAGGGCGGCGGCAAGGACGAGCGCGGTCATCAGTGCTTTGAATGTCATGGTGTTTCCTTCATCGAGGCAAAGAAGAGGCCAGGGATAGCCGGGTTACAGAGAAAAGATGCTGCCAGGCTGTGCGCAGCGGCGCTCAGAGCCTCGCACTTAATAGGACAAATACGCTTCCAGCCCTTATGGGGCTTGCGTAAACCGCTATAAATGTTGGCTAATCAAAGAGAAGCGGGCGACCCGATGGGCGCTGCGAAGGGTTTGCGCTGGCGGCATTATTGCACTTCAGCATCGGCCGCTCATCTTGCCGTGTTCGCGAAGCGCGGCTGCAAAATTTGACCTTTATCAAAGAGCTGATTTGTTTCATGGCGCATGATCAAGTTTCGATTACACGGAGATTTCGCTCATGACCACACAACGCACAGCACCTTTCAAGAAACAGCTACTCGCGCAGCGTGCCAGTTTGCTGGCGCAGCTTAGCAGCCTGCGCGACAACGAGGGTCGCGTCGAAGCGTCAGCCGAGCATTTCGCGCCAGCGCAAGACTCGACGGCGCAGGTCAGCACCGCGCGCGAACTGGAATTGACGCTGGATGCGCGTGAAAGCATTGAACTCGATATGGTGGATGCCGCGTTGCGCCGCATCGAGGACGGCAGCTATGGCTTGTGCATCGATTGCGGCGCCGAGATTCCCGCTGCACGACTCGACGCGGCACCTGAGGCGTCGCGCTGCATTGCCTGCCAGGAAAAAACCGAAAAACCCCAATAGGCCTGCTATCCTGCGGGGCCATGAATTACTCCTTTGCCTCGGCCACCATCCTGCTGATCCTGATCACCGATCCGGTCGGCAATATCCCGATATTTGCCAATGCGCTAAAACATGTCGCGCCCGAGCGCCGAGCGTGGGTGATTTTGCGCGAGGTGCTGATTGCCTTCGTGCTGCTGCTGACCTTCATGTTTGTCGGCGCAGGCTTTTTGCGGGTCATGAACTTGAGCGCGCTGTCGCTGCAAATCGGCGGCAGTGTGATTTTGTTTTTGATTGCGCTACGCATGATCTTTCCGCCGCCCGAGTCAGAAGTGCCGGACGAACTGCGCGAGCCCTTGATCGTGCCACTGGCGATTCCGGCGATTGCCGGGCCGTCGGCCCTGGCCACCGTGCTGTTGCTGGTGTCGCAGGCACCGGAACGGCGGATGGAATGGATCGCCGCCCTGTGCGTCACCATGGCGGTGAGTGCCAGCGTGCTGGTCATGGCCGAGCGCATTCAACGCGTCGCCGGTGACCGCTTCGTCGTGGCGCTGGAGCGCCTGATGGGCTTGGTGCTGGTCGCCGTGTCGGTTGAAACGATGTTGCGCGGCATCAAGACTTTTGCAGGCCAGCTCACGGCTGCTTGAGACGGTCAGGGAATCTTCGCGGCCTCAGCCTCCATCTGTGCAACCAACTCCTCCATTTGGTCAACCATCGCCTGCACAGTCTCGCGTTTGGAAAGATCAACGCCGGCCTTTTGCAGCTGCTTCATCGGGTGATCGTTGCCGCCGCTCTTGAGCAATGCAAGGTAGCGATCGGTGGCGCCAGCGCGGGAGGCCTCCGAGCCGGTCGTCATGTCCTTGAACAGCTTGGCCGACGAAGCGAAACAGGTAGCGTATTGATAAACGTAGTAGGGGGAATTGTAGAAATGCGGGATGCGCGACCAGGTGTATTTGTACAGATCGTCAATCGTGACCGCGTCGCCGTAATAGTCCTTCAGCAGCTTCAGGTAAATATGGTTCAATACGTCGGACGTGATCGGCTTGCCTTGCTCCACCAGCTTGTGCGCCTGCAACTCAAAATCGGCAAACATGACCTGGGTGTAGAAAGTGCCAACGATCGAATCGACCGCGTGCTGCAACAGCAGGAAACGTTCCTTCGGCTCGTTGGTGGCTTTAAGCAAGTGGTTTAGCAGAAAGCGCTCGTTGGTGGTGGAGGCGACCTCGGCGACAAAAATCGTATAGTCCGCCGTCACGAACGGCTGGTTTTCGTGTGAGAGCACGGTGTGCATCGCATGGCCGCCTTCGTGCGCCAGCGTGAACAGCGAGTCCTGCGTGTCATTGTGGTTGAGCAGCATGTAGGGGCCAACGCCGTAAATGCCACTCACATAGGCGCCGCTGCGCTTGCCTTCGCTTTCATAGACATCGACCTGTTTGCCGGCCAGGAACTTCTGGTATTTGGCAACGTAGTCTGACCCCAGGGGAGCGACCGAAGCCAGCACCAGAGCGCGCGAATCCGCATAGGAATAGGTCTTGTCGGTCTGGTAGATCGGAATCACGCCGTCATACGGGTGATAAGTCTCCAGAGCCAGCAATTTCTTGCGCAGTTTCATGTAGCGTTGCAGCGGCGCCGTGCCTTGGCGCACGGTATCGACCAGGTTTGTCACCACCGACGCCGGAATGGCGTTGCCATCGAGTGCGGCATCCAGTGTGGCCGGGAAATTGCGCGCCTGGGCGTTGAACCAGCCGCGCTGCAACGCCCCGTTGTAAATGGCCGCGTAGGTGTTGGTGGTGGCCGCATAGGTCTTCAAGAAGGCCTCGAAGGCCTTGGCACGGTCAGCCTGCCTGTAATTGGTCTCAAGCACCGAGTGATAGGTGCCCGGCGTCAGTTTGACTTCCTTGCCGTCCGACAGGGTCACCAGTGGAAACTTGATGTCCGAGGTTGACAACTCCTGAAAAATCGATTTGGGCGATTCGCCAAGCTGCGCGGCATAGGAAAGCAAGCGCTCGCCTTTCTCATCAAGTACATGTTTTTGCTGGCGATAGTTATCCAGAATGGTGAACTTGTATTGCGTCAGTGCCGCTGTGCCTGCAATCCATGCTTCCATCGTCGCCTGTGGCACGCTCAACAGTTCGGGCGTGAACCACGACGTGGCGGTGCCCAGCTTGGCAAACAGGGCCATCACGCGCTGGAACTTGCCC
>JADGRK010000385.1 GCA_017880985.1 Rhodoferax sp.
GGCGCTCCAGCGCATAGTCGGACGGCACATTGAGGAATTTCATTCCAAGATTGGTTAGGATTTCGATGCCGAGAACGCAAATCAATGATCGATAACTTCGCTGGTTTCTACGAAGAACTGGTCGCGAACGGCCTCATCATACCTTCGGGTGCGCAGGGCGCTTTGCTTAGGCGCGCGCCAAGGCACGCGCGCATGAGCAGGGACTGAGCGAGGAAGAGCCAACAGCAGAGGATGACGGCAGGATAGAGACTGGCGACACCGACCGCGGGCGGGCCACACCAGCCGTGCTCGAGTTGGACGAGGAATCAGCCATCTAGCCCAAAAATTCACATCGAAATCAGTAACTTCCGTCACGATGCCAAAACGCAGCCCATCCGCGGCACCCTCAACCCTATCGCTTTATGACAGCAGCGCCTTCTTTGAAAAGGCGCTACTGTTCGGCGTGCAGCACGGGATCATCGACCAACACAAACTCGATGCCATTTGCAGCGACGCCCCCAAGGGCATGGTACAGATTGCCCGCTACTTTGGCAGCGAGTACTTGCGCCCCGAGTTGGAAAAAGCCAAGGATCGAATCGTCAACCTGGTCAGTCTTTACCTTGAGAGCACCAGTGGCGGCGATTTGAGAATAGCGGCCGAGTCGCTGCGCGATCATTCGTTTCTGTCGCGCTCCAAGGCTGGCTCAGACATGCTCAAGGCCTTGATCGCCATGCCACAAAACAGCCACTTCGGCATGAATGAGCGTTCTGGTTTTACCGATGACAGCATTCCCCTGTTGGCCAAATGGTCGCTCAGGAGCCTGGCCGACTATCAGGCCGAACTCGCCAAACGCAGCCAGGTGGCACAGCTGATCGACGCCGCCATTTGGCTGGCAGACGACTTGGGGATGGAGGCAGCAGAATTGCAGGCTGCGGGTCAAGACGCAGAGGCTGTGGTCCGCACCGCGTTGTTGATTTTGGCCACGAAGCGCACTGAACTGCCCGACTGGGTGGCGTTTGGAAACATGATTGGCGCGCTACGTAAAAAGCACAGCTTGACCAAAGGCAGCGCCAATACGAGATCAAAAGTTGTCAATAGCGCTGGCACTGGCACCCTCCCCATCATCATCCCGAAAAACCTCCCCTGCCATTTGAAAACCGTGGTCGAGGCGGTGCGGCAGTCAGTTGTGGCTGACTTGCCAAGAATTCTTGACGCCACCGTACCGGTCAGAAAGTTGTTTTACCAGACCCCCGCCTTCATAGGCCGGTATTTTTGGGTCGAGGACGGTTTGAGCGAAGTGGACCACTATGACCGCGCGACCTCAGCCGTCTGGACCAAAGCCACCGGGGGGCATAGTGATGACAGTTCGCTGCTCACACTTTTTCTGTGCGTCGCCGCTGAAGCCGCTCCCAAAACGATCCTGACAGAAAAAGGCGCGGCAACCCTGATTCGCAGAATCAGAAAAACCGGCCTCAAACCGGACCTGGTCCGCCAGTACATACAAGATCATGCCCCGGTGCAGCACCAGGACGACTATGCCAATTTGTGGATGGACTTCATTCCTGATGCCCAAGCCACGCTGCAAAGCGACCTGGACTACTCACTAAAAGACGCCGTGACGCTTCTGCGGCGGGAGTGCAATGTGACGTAATGAATGGGCGTTTGCCACAAAAACGAGCGTGGCCGGCTGACCAATTAAAGGCACTTCATCGACTCCCTCCCAACCGGGAAGAAAGTTGGAGCGCCGAGATGAAACAGCCGTTTATCAAGAAGAGGAACCCGAGCAATAAAGAAGCTGGAGCCTCATCCTCTGATGGATACCGAAATTGCAGCTACGCGCGACTTTGAACTCGGCCTTGTACTTGCTGTGAAAGTGAGCCAGGTTCCAGCCACCAAAAGCTTCTTGAAATCTCATCTTGCGGTTCTCCTGCATGTAGCGGGCCCGACTTATGGGGAGCGTGTTGCATCGCTCCTCGACAAACCGGACAGGCTACTTGCCAAGAACCGGGCAACTCATTTACTCCCGACACTCTGCAGCCGTTGGCTTTGTGTTTGTGGTTCCAACGCAAAACGCGTAGGATTCGATCGGATGAGTCGATTAACTCTTGGAAGCAATGCGATGAGCAACCATGTCTACAAGCTGCTTGAACTTACCGGTTCTTCCAGCGTCAGTATTGAAGATGCTGTGAGCACCGCCATCGCCACGGCGCATAAGACGGTGCGGAACATCCAGTGGTTCACCATTACCGAGACGCGGGGCCATGTGGTCGATGGCAAGGTGGCGCACTGGCAGGTTTCCCTGAAAATTGGATTTACGCTGGAATAGCCGCCAGCACGAACGCTTGGAGGTGTGCCATGTACAAACGAATCTTGCTGGCTTACGACGGCTCTGTCCCCGGACAGCGGGCCTTGCTGGATTGCCATGAAATCGCGCAGTGGAGCCATTCTGAATTAACGCTCATCGCCGTGATGCCGCTGGCCCTGACCGCCATCGGCCCCGAGGGCGGCGTGTACGACGAGTCGCTGCAGGAAAGCGAGAAGAACCGCTACCAAGCGATCCTCGACGCGGGCGTGCGCAGGCTGGCCGATGCCGGGCTGAGCGCGCGCGGCGAAGTGGTGATCGGCGATGCGGTGAATGAAATTGCAAACTGTGCACATCGGATCGAGGCCGACCTGATCGTGGTGGGTCACAAGCATCTGGACGGATGGGCCGCTCGCTGGTGGCGGGGTTCCGTCTCCAAGGCCCTGATCGAGCACGCGCCCTGTAGCGTGCTGGTGGTCATCACGCATTGAAAGGGTCGCGGCATGTTCCGCATCCTGTGCATTGACCACTTGGTGCTGAGCGTCACAAGCCTGACCGTCATGCAATCGTTTTATGGGCAAGACCAACGAGCCGTCAAACGGGTCACCAGACCGATGCTCAACTTCAAGTCCTTTCAATCAGCGAAGTGCGTCCTGGCAGGCATTGAATTGATGCACCTTTTTCGCAAAGGTCAGTTCATGATGCAGGGCTGCGCCGAGATGTCGTTTGCC
>JADGRK010000056.1 GCA_017880985.1 Rhodoferax sp.
TGTTGACCCGGCAGAAGATCTTTTTGCCTGCTTGATGCTGCAAGCACCAAATCAGCGTGAGTATTACAGCATGCTATTTCGCAATCTGGTGTACGCGGCGCTGCTGGACTGATTGCATGGGTTGCGGCAGGCCAGTTGACGCGGTACCGCGCTGATGGTCAGGCTTTGCCGATCGGCTGCCACCATGGTAGCCCATTTTTCTTTGCGTTTGATAAATGTTGATCTAACTCAAACATGAATTTATATGGTGGAGCACAATTTCACCTGACGGAAAGGTGCACTTTAAGCGTTCACTTGTTTACACGACCGCAACACGAAAGGCCAACAATGTTTCAGGTACGAATTCACGGACGTGGGGGCCAGGGCGTGGTGACAGGTGCCGAGATGCTCTCCATTGCCGCATTTTTGGGTGGCCAGCATGCGCAGGCTTTCCCGAGTTTTGGTTCAGAGCGTACCGGTGCGCCGGTGGTGGCTTATTGCCGCATGGATAACAAGGAAATTCGCTTGCGTGAGCCGGTCATGGAGCCCGATGCCATCATCATTCAGGATCCGACCTTATTGAACCAGGTGGATGTGTTCAGTGGTTTGAAAAAAGACGGCTACATCCTGATCAATACCACCCGCACGTTCGAAGAGTTGGGGCTGGGCGAGTTCGTCAAAGACTTCAGGCCTGACCATTTGCTGACGGTAGGGGCGACCGAACTGTCGATGAAACACGTGGGGCGACCCGTACCCAATATGCCCCTGCTGGGTGCGCTTGCGGCGTTGGGCGGGCTCATTACGCTGGACGCAGTAGAGGCCGCAATTGGACAAAAGTTCAAGGGTGCCGTCGCGCAGGGCAATATTGACGCCGCCCGCGAGGCTTATCAGATCGTCAAGCGACAGGAATTGAAGACGGAGGCACACCATGCTTAAACAATGTGAAGGTTCGCACGCCGTGGCCGTGGCGGTCGCCATGAGCCGCCCGGAAGTGATCTGTGCCTACCCAATCTCGCCCCAGACGCACATCGTCGAGGGCTTGGGCGAGATGGTCAAATCCGGCGCTCTGGCGCACTGTGAGTTCATCAATGTGGAGTCTGAATTCGCGGCACTGAGTGTCGCCATTGGTGCGTCCGCCGCTGGGGCACGCGCCTATACCGCCACCGCCAGCCAGGGCTTGTTGTTCATGGCCGAAGCGGTGTACAACGCCTCCGGCTTGGGCTTGCCGATTGTCATGACCGTGGCCAACCGCTCAATTGGCGCGCCGATCAATATCTGGAACGACCATACCGACAGCATGTCGATGCGCGACGCCGGTTGGCTACAGATTTTTGCTGAGACCAACCAGGAGGCGCTGGACCTGCACATTCAGGCTTTTCGGCTCGCCGAAGAATTGTCGCTGCCGGTGATGGTGTGTATGGATGGCTTCATTTTGACGCACGCGTACGAGCGCGTTGACATCCCGGATCAGGCCCAGGTAGATCGCTACTTGCCGCCCTATGAGCCGCGCCAGGTGCTGGACCCCAAAGCGCCGGTCACGATCGGTGCCATGGTCGGGCCTGAAGCGTTCACCGAGGTGCGCTATCTGGCGCACGCCAAGCAGATGCAGGCGCTTGACCTGATTCCGCAGATTGCCGAAGAATTCAAGCAGGTGTTTGGGCGCGATTCCGGTGGGCTGATCAAGACCTATCGCCTGGACGACGCTGAAACCATCGTGATTGCGCTGGGCTCGGTGCTGGGCACCATCAAGGATACGGTGGATGACCTGCGCGCGCAGGGCATCAAGATTGGCGTGCTGGGTATTACCTCGTACCGCCCGTTTCCGATCACGGCCATTCGCGACGCGACGGCGAATGCCAGCCGCATTGTGGTCATCGAGAAATGTTTTGCGGTCGGTATTGGTGGCATCGTTTCACGCGATGTGCGCAGTGCCGTACGTAATCGGCCGCAGCCGGTGCTGACGGTGGTTGCTGGTTTGGGTGGCCGGGCGATTACCAAGGCCTCACTGAACAAATTGCTGCTGGAAGCCATTGCTGACAAGCTGGAGTTGCTGACCTTTTTGGATCTTGACTGGGGCATTGTCAACCGCGTGCTGGATCGCGAAAAGAAGCAGCGGCGCTCCGGTCCGGTGGCCGAGGGCATTCTGCGTGACATTGGCACCGTCGCGTCACATATAGCCTGAAACTTTGCGGGACAGACCGAATTCTGAAACTTGCGGGACAGACCGCAGTTACGCGAAGCGAACAAGCTCTGTCCTCAACCGATTAAGAAACATCATGGAACAAACCATAGTCAAGTTTTATCAAACTGGCACTTTCACGGTGGGCAACCGCTTGCTCGCGCCTGAGCAGCGCAGCGTGCAGGCCAACACCCAGCGCAGCAACTCGCTCAACTCGGGCCACCGCGCCTGTCAGGGCTGCGGCGAGGCGCTCGGTGCGCGCTACGCGATCGACGCCGCCATGCAAGCCACCAACGGCCAATTGATTGCAGCCAACGCCACCGGTTGCCTCGAAGTATTTTCCACGCCGTACCCCGAGACCTCCTGGCAAATGCCCTGGATTCACTCGCTGTTTGGCAATACGGCAGCGGTGGCCACCGGTATTGCGGCCGCCATGCGCGTCAAGGGCCGCAGTGACGTGCGGGTGGTAGCCCAGGGCGGCGACGGGGGTACCACCGACATCGGCTTTGGTTGCCTCTCAGGTATGTTCGAGCGCAATGATGATGTGCTCTATATCTGCTACGACAACGAGGCCTATATGAACACCGGTGT
Organism: Rhodoferax sp.; assembly: GCA_017880985.1. Taxonomy (GTDB): domain Bacteria; phylum Pseudomonadota; class Gammaproteobacteria; order Burkholderiales; family Burkholderiaceae_C; genus Rhodoferax. The sequence continues at coordinate 2,750 of JADGRK010000056.1, forward strand.
ACAGCGTTCCTCTGCCACACCACCGGCGGCGCGCACGGCCACCACCATGCCGGTTGGCCCGCACCCAGGAAACGTGTTTGGCCAGGGCAAGAACGTTCCGCAGATCGCCATGGCGCATGAGATCCCGTACGTTGCCACAGCGACTGTGGCTGACTTGCGTGATCTTGAGTACAAGGTCAAAAAAGCCATGTCGATTCATGGCGCGCGCTACATCCACATTTTCGTGCCTTGTCCGCTCGGTTGGGGCGCGGCGTCGCACGACACCATTCGGCTCGCAAGGTTGGCCGTTGAGAGTGGTGTCTTTCCGGTATTTGAAGCCGAGCGTGGTGAAGTGACAGGCGTCGTGAAAATCCGGCGTCGCGTTCCGATTGAGGACTACCTCAAGCCGCAAAGGCGCTTTGCCCACTTGTTTGGCAAAAACCCCGACCTTAAAACCATCGCACGGCTGCAGGCCCGAGCTGACCGCAATATCCGCCGTTTTGGCTTGCTGGCTTAATCAGTTGGGGACAGAGCTGGCTCTTTGATTTGTTGAGGACAGAGCTTGTTCGCTTCGCGTAACTGCGGTCTGTCCCGCAAGTTTCAGAATTCGGTCGGTCCCGCAAGGAGTTAATTATGAATAAACCATTTGCAATCACACTTGACGTTGGCACCTCGCTGGCCAATCACACCGGTTCCTGGCGCACTGAGCGTCCGGTCTATCTGAGCCGCATTCCGCCCTGTAATAACCAATGCCCGGCGGGTGAGAACATTCAGGCATGGCTGTTTCATGCCGAGTCGGGTGACTATCAAAAGGCCTGGCGTGAACTGGTCGAACAAAACCCGTTTCCCGCGATCATGGGTCGCGTCTGCTACCACACCTGTGAAAAGGCCTGCAATCGAGGTCAGGTTGATTTACCGGTTGGCATCAACTCGGTAGAGCGATTTCTGGGTGATGAAGCCATCGCGCTGGGCTGGAAATTTGAGCCACCGACGTTGGCGTCGGGGAAGAAGGTGCTGGTGGTGGGTGCTGGCCCGTCGGGTTTGTCTGCCGCCTATCAACTCGCACGTCTGGGTCATCAAGTAACGGTGTTTGAAGCCGGCCCGATGCCAGGCGGCATGATGCGCTTTGGCATTCCCAAATACCGTTTGCCGCGTCAAGTGCTTGATGCCGAAGTACAACGCATTGTCGATCTGGGTGTGAAGATTGAGTACAACACCAAGGTCAGCAATGTGCTCAATGCCAAGCAGCAGGGTGGTTTTGACGCCGTTTTTCTGGCGGTCGGGGCCCATATCGCCAAGCGTGCCTACATTCCGGCCGGCGACTCGGCCAAGGTTCTTGACGCGGTTTCGGTGCTGCGTTCCATGGAGGGTGAAGACAAGCCGATGCTGGGGCGCCGGGTGATCATTTATGGCGGTGGCAACACGGCGATTGACGTGGCGCGCACCGCCAAGCGCTTGGGCGCCACCGAGTCCATCATTGTCTATCGGCGCAATCGCGAAAAAATGCCCGCCAGCGACCTGGAAGTGGAAGAAGCCCTGCAAGAAGGCGTGATGATCAAGTGGTTGTCCACCATCAAGCAAGCGGGTGAGTCATCCATCACGGTCGAAAAAATGGCGCTCGACGATAAGGGCTTTCCACAGCCCACCGGCGAGTTTGAAACCCTGGAAGCGGACTCTCTGGTATTGGCGCTAGGCCAGGACGTCGAACTGTCGCTGATTGAAGGGGTACCCGGTTTGATCGTCAAGGACGGTGTGGTGGTGGTCGACGCCCAGATGATGACCGGTCACGCTGGCATTTTTGCCGGTGGCGACATGATTCCTGCCGAGCGCAACGTCACGGTCGCGATTGGGCACGGCAAAAAGGCAGCGCGCAATATCGATGCCTGGCTGCGTGCTGAAGTCTATGTGCCGCCGCCCAAGGGCGAACTGGCCAGCTTTGACAAACTCAACACCTGGTATTACAGCGATGCACCCAAGACGGTGCGCCCGATGCTGGATATGATCCGCCGTCAATCGACGTTCGAGGAAGTGCAAGGCGGTCTGGACGAAAGCACGGCCTTGTTTGAGGCGCGCCGCTGCCTCTCGTGCGGTAACTGCTTTGAATGCGACAACTGCTACGGCGTGTGCCCGGACAACGCGGTCATCAAGCACGGCCCGGGCAAAGGCTTTGACTTCAATTACGACTACTGCAAAGGCTGCGGCATCTGCGTGTCAGAGTGCCCTTGCGGCGCGATCAAGATGGTGCCAGAAGATATTTGAAAGTCATCGATAAGTTGATTACAGTCAATGCCTTGCAGGCCTTTCAATCCGAAACTTTGGCTAGTGTCAACTTATAAGGAGTTCTGATCATGTTCAAGCACATACTCGTTCCGGTGGACGGTTCATCCACCTCGCAACTGGCCGTGGAAAAGGCGATTGGTCTGGCCAAAGCGTTTGGCAGCCAGGTGACGGCGATTTTTGTGATCGATCCCTACCCGTTTACCGGGGTTGGAACTGATTTTGCCTATGGTCAGGCGGAGTATTTAAGTGCCGCCACCGCCGAAGCGAAGGCGGCCATCAAGGCGGTCAAGGCTGCGTTTGAGGCCAGCGGTATTGGTGTAGTTACTTCAGTGATTGAATCGCACACTGCCTGGCGGGGTGTCGTGCAGTCGGCTGAGTCAATGCAGGCCGATTTGATTGTGATGGGCTCGCATGGTCGCAGCGGCCTTGAGAAACTGGTGCTTGGCAGCGTGGCGCAGGCAGTTTTGTCGCACACGACTTTGCCGGTGTTGGTTGTGCGCGGCTAACGGCCGCGCTATTCTTATCCGCATTGCCCGACATAGCCGCAAGCGGTACAGAAATCACAACCGTCTTTGTGAATGACGGTGGGGTTGCCGCACTCCGGGCAGATTTTTCCGGCCATGGTGCTGGGAGCGCCTTGATTTTTGGGCGCATCGAGTACGCCCATGTCGCGCAGCGGGAAACCTTCCTCGTCAAGCACCCCCAGCATGGCGTAGCGATGGATGATCAGGCGGGCGATATAGGCCACGGTGGAGGGCCAGGTCTGCTGGCGCCGCTCTCCGTGGGGCAAACCCGGCACGAATGCCATGAAATGGCCCAGCGGTTCGGCGTAATTGAGCAGCTTGCGCAGCTTCATGCCGATCCAGGCCGGATCGATCACCCGCATGTCCAGCGACAGCAGCCGGGCCAATCCATCAAGGGCTCGTGGGTAATTTCCCGAAAACCCTACGGCGCAGGGCCGGGTGACGGTGCCGCCGTCGTAGCCGGGCAGGTTAACCTCCTTGAGCGTCACCGTGAAGGCTTCGCCGGTGGCGGGATTGTCCACATCGACCGACCACGCCAGGGTGCCCGATGGCCCGGTCTGCGGCTCACCACGGCTGAACATGGCGTCGATTACGGGTGTTGACAGATCGGTGCCCTTGCCAGCCAATGCTTTGAGTTGGTCGCAGCGCCAGCGGATGACCGCCGCTGTGGCGGCGACGACACCAGGGAACAGACGCCGCTCACCGTGCGGTGGAAAAGGCATTTCAAACGAGTGCTCTTCCGCTACCGTAGCCAATGCGTCCAGTTTGAGTTGCAGCCACGCTGGGTCATTGGCACGCAAATCCATTGATAGCGTTTTGGCGAGCGCACCCAAACCGCGCGGCTGCTCTGCGCCATTGACCCATACTTCGAAAGGTTGCGGCGCACCGCCTCCCTCCGGCACTACTTCGCCCACGAACAGCGCGAAGTCCCCAAAAGGGTGATGCACCATGAAAGTCCATGCCGGATTGCCGGCCGGCAGTTCCGGTCGACTTGGCCACCTTAGGGATGAAAGGACCGGGGCGGGCAGACGATCCAGGGCCAGACGGTGATTGGCACCGTCAATCTGCAGGGGCGTCGTTCTTGCTGAAGCCGTAGCGGCAACGCTCAAGACCGAACCCAGCACCGAGTTGGGTCGGTAGGTGGCGAGACCCTTCAGGCCCGACAGCCAGGCCTCCATGTACAGGTTTTGGAAGTCGGCATAGGGGTAATCGGCTGGCACGTTGACGGTTTTTGAGATGGCGGTGTCGATGAAAGGCGCTACCACAGCCACCATCAATTCATGGGCTTGAGCGCTCATCTCGAGCGCCGTCACAAAAGCCGGGGTCAGTGCAGTCTCTTCTCCAAACAGGTGACGATAAAGACGCCAGGCGTGATCCTCGACTGCATACTCCTTGAAACTGCCGTCAACCATACGTTTTTTGCGAGTATAGGACCAACTGAACGCAGGCTCGATGCCGTTACTGGCGTTATCCGCAAAGGCGAGGCTGATGGTGCCGGTGGGTGCAATCGAGAGCAGGTGCGAATTGCGCAGCCCATGCGCACGAATGCGTTCCTTCAGGGCGGCAGGCAAGCGTGACGCAAAGGTCTGGCCACTGAGGTAGAGGTCGGCATTGAATAGCGGAAACGCCCCGCGCTCAAGTGCCAGTTCGACTGACGCGTCATAGGCAGTGTCGCGCATCGTTTCGGCGATTTGCCGCGCCATGTTGCGTGCCTCCTGTGTGTCGTAGCGCAAGTTGAGCATCACCAGGGCATCGCCCAACCCGGTAAAACCGAGGCCGACGCGGCGTTTGCTGCGGGCTTCATGCTGCTGTTGCGGCAGCGGCCACACGGTCACGTCCAGCACGTTATCGAGCATGCGCGTGGCGATGCGGGCGACTTCGGCAAAAGCCGATTGATCAAAGTGGGCGTTTGCTTCAAAGGGATGATCAATAAATCGGGTTAGATCGATCGAGCCCAGGCAGCAGCAGCCGTAGGGGGGCAGGGGCTGCTCGGCACAAGGGTTGGTGCTGGCAATGGTTTCGCAGTAGGAAAGGTTGTTGTCGCGATTGATATGGTCCAGAAACAGGACGCCAGGCTCGGCGTGATCGTAGGTGGAACGCATGATTTGGTCCCATAGCTCGCGCGCCTGCAGCTTGCGGTAAACCCACACGCCACCTTCTTGCGTCTGATAGGCGCCAGCCGCCTTTTGGGCAGCCCCCGGTTCGGCGCGATGAACCAGTTCAAATTCTTTATCTTGTTGCACCGCCTGCATGAAGGCGTCGCTGACACCGACCGAGATATTGAAGTTTTTCAAATCTCCGGTGTCCTTGGCGTGAACAAATTCTTCAATATCAGGATGATCGCAGCGCAAGACACCCATCTGTGCGCCACGCCTGGCACCGGCGGATTCGACCGTCTCGCATGAACGGTCAAATACGCGCATGTAGCTCACTGGCCCGGAAGCACTGCTTTGCGTGCTGCCGACCCACGCGCCGTGCGGCCGAATGCGCGAGAAATCGTAACCCACACCGCCGCCGCGACGCATGGTCTCAGCCGCCTCGGTGAGTGCCGTGTAAATGCCGGGGTGCCCATCTTCAACGTGAGCGATGGCGTCGCCAACCGGCTGCACAAAACAGTTGATCAATGTGGCGGATAAATTGGTTCCCGCAGCCGATTGAATGCGTCCGGCAGGGAGAAATCCTTTTTGCAGTGCCAGCAAAAATTTGGCTTCCCACTGCTTTTGGTGCTCAGGGGACTCGACCTCAGCTAGCGCATGGGCGACGCGCTGATTGACGTCCGATACGCTTTGCTCCGCGCCTTTGCTGTACTTTTCAAGAAGTACCTCGTGGCTGATCTGTTGGGGTGGGAGGGCGAGGGCTGGTTTGGTTCGTTCGGGGGTGGATTGCGACATGAGTGATTTCCTGGCTGACTGATAGAATCATAGACCAAGTTACCAGCTCAGTTATGCAGCACCAATTTGCCCTTGACTTCGCGCGCACCCATTCGGGCGAAGGCTGCCTTAAGTTGCGCCATTGGCATCGTGCGATCAATCACGGGCTTTATTATTCCTTTCCCATACCATTGGGCCAATTCCAGCATCATGGCGGCGTTGGCTTTGGGCTCGCGCTTGGCGAAGGCACCCCAAAATACGCCGACGATGGAGGCTTCTTTGAGCAGTGCCAGGTTAAGCGGCAATGCCGGGATCGGTCCTGCGGCAAAACCCACCACCAGATAGCGTCCACGCCAGCCGATGGAGCGAAATGCCGGGTCTGTCAAGTCGCCACCCACCGGGTCATAAATAACGTCCGGCCCATTGCCGTCGGTGAGCGCTTTGACCGCCTCACGCAGATTCCCGGTACTGTAGTTAATTGTGGCGTCAGCCCCAATCGACTTGCATAGTGCACATTTTTCATCGGTTGAGGCGGCCGCAATCACCCGTGCCCCGCAGACTTTGGCAACCTGGATCGCCGACGTCCCTACGCCACCGGCCGCCCCCAGCACCAGCACAGTTTCACCGGCCTTGAGTTGGGCCCGGTTCACCAAAGCATGGTACGACGTGGCATAGATCATGATGAACGCTGCCGCATCGACAAAAGGAAAGCCAGGGGGCAAGGGCATGCATAGCGCTGCTGGCGCGACGGTATGTGTGCCAAAACCGCCGGTGCCTGACAGGCAGGCCACGTGCTGGCCCACCTTCAGGTGGTTGACGCCATCGCCCAGCGCAGCAATGACGCCCGCATATTCGGAGCCCGGTACAAAGGGCAGCGCAGGCTTCATCTGATACTTGTTCTGCACAATCAGCAGATCCGGAAAATTTAGGCTGGCGGCCTTTATTTCTATCAGCACTTCGCCGGCCTTCGGCCTGGGGGTGGGCATTTCTTGCCAGGTCAAGGCGTCAACGCCCACGGGGTTTTCACAAAGCCAGGCATGCATCGGGAAATCTCCTAAGAATTTGCCCGAATGATAGAGGCAAATTGCCAGGCAAATGGTCTCATCGGTGACGAGCGCGTGGGAAGATCGCACAGCCCCCTACAATGAAAGCCAACTCTGTTTGAATATGAAAATTCTTATTTCCAATGACGACGGCTACCAGGCACCGGGCATCGTGGCCTTGTTTGAGGCCCTTAAAGACGTGGCCGAGGTCGAGGTGGTGGCACCGGAACAAAACAACAGTGCCAAATCGAATGCCTTGACCTTGAATACCCCCATGTATGTCATGTCCGCAGCCAATGGGTTTCGCTATATCAACGGTACACCGGCAGACTGCGTGCATGTTGCCCTGACCGGGCTGCTGGGATATCGACCTGACTTGGTGGTCTCGGGTATCAACAACGGCGCCAATATGGGCGATGACACCATTTACTCTGGCACCGTGGGTGCCGCCATGGAAGGTTACCTGTTTGGTATTCCGGCCATTGCATTTTCCCAGGTTGAGAAGAACTGGCGGCACCTGGACGCGGCGGCACGCAAAGCCCGGGATCTGGTTCTGCAACTGTCCCGACAGAACCTGATTAGTAGCAGTCCCTGGTTGCTCAACGTCAATATTCCCAACTTGCCCTTTGATGAGATCAGGCACGTGAAGCTTTGTCGGCTTGGGCGTCGCCACTCGGCTGAGTCGGTGATTACCCAGATCAGCCCGCGTGGCGACACAATGTACTGGATTGGCGCGGCGGGGCCAGCCAAAGACGAGGCTGACGGGACTGACTTTCACGCCACCACCCAGGGCCACATTTCGATGACGCCGTTGAAGGTCGATTTGACTGACCATGATCATCTGGGCTATTGGGCTCAGACGGCCGCCCGGCTGGTGGATGCGACCCAGCGCGCCCCGCAACCGGGCGCGTAGCACTTTGGCCCGGCTTGATGCCCACATGAAAGAACGACCGAGGTTCCCGGCCCGTTTGGAATTCCTGGCTGACAGAGCCGGGACTCGACGGCCAGCGCCAGGCTCGGTGCAAGGCTTGGGCATGGACTCCAGCGCGATGCGCTTGAACCTGGTGCAGAAGCTCGGCGCTCAAGGTGTCACCGACGCGCTGGTGCTTGCAGCGATGGGTTGCGTCGAGCGTCACCGTTTTGTTGACAGTGCATTGTTCAATCAAGCTTATGAAGATAC
>JADGRK010000386.1 GCA_017880985.1 Rhodoferax sp.
GGTGCCGATTGACGTGCATCTGATGGTGCAACCGGTCGACGCACTGGCCAGTGCCTTTGCCGACGCAGGCGCCGACCTGATCAGCTTTCACCCCGACGCATCAGGCCATGTGCATCGCAGCCTGCAGGTCATCAAGGCCAAGGGCTGCAAGTGCGGTCTGGCATTCAACCCGGCCGAGCCGCTGGGGGTGCTGGACTGGGTGATTGAAGACCTTGACCTGATTCTCGTCATGAGCGTCAACCCGGGCTTCGGTGGCCAGAGCTTCATTGACGCCGCGCTGCGCAAGATCGAAGCGGTGCGCCGCCGCATCACGGCCTGCGGCAAGGATATTCGCCTCGAAGTTGATGGGGGCATCAAGGTGGACAACATTCGCCGCGTCGCCGACGCCGGGGCTGATACGTTTGTGGCCGGCAGTGCCGTCTTTGGCCAACCTGACTACCAGGCGGTGGTGCAGGCCATGCGCGCCGCGCTGGGTTGATCCGGGGTCCGGTGCCCTCAGGGTGTTGTCAGTCTGGGCAAGTCCAGCGTCACGGACACCGGTGCGTCAAGGCTGGCCGCCAAAGCTGCACTGCGGGGGGCAACGGAGTGCAGCAGTAGGGCCTCATTGAGCCGCGTCCCGACCCGATACGGCCGGGCCGGCTTGCCGTCGATGGAAATCAGGGCGTAGCCGCCTTTGTCCTGGTTGGCCACCACGCCGGTCAGCTTGAAGTGGCTGGCCGCGCTGACCGCCAGCGTCGCTGCCAGCCTGCTTTGACCGCCGCCGAGCAGGCGCGCCAGCGCCTGGGGATCAGCCGCCGGGGCTGCCGCATAAATCACCGCAGCGGTTTGGCTTGGCGGTGCCGCTGCACGCCACTTCAGCACCCAATAGGCGGCGCTGGCCGCGGCCATGGCGGCAATCAAAAAAGTGACTATTCGTAGCCACCATAGGGAAAGCGGTTGAGTCTGCATAGGTGGATTATCATTGAAGCGAATCAGATATTAAAGTGATCCAAGCCCATGAAACTAAATCCCCCAAGCCTGCGCCGCCGCATTCAAAGCGGCTTCACCCTGATCGAACTGATGGTCGTGCTGCTGATCATTGGCGTGTTGGCCGCACTGATTGTGCCCAACGTGCTGGATCGGGCCGACGACGCGCGGGTGACAGCGGCCAAGACTGACGTCAACAACCTGATGCAAGCCTTGAAGCTTTACCGCCTGGACAACCAGCGCTATCCGACCGCAGAGCAGGGCTTGCAAGCGCTGCTGACCAAGCCCAGCACGGCCCCGGTGCCCCCCAACTGGAAGCGCTACCTTGACCTGCTGCCCAATGACCCCTGGGGCAAGCCCTATGTCTATATCAACCCGGGCGTCAAGGGTGAAGTTGATGTGATGTCATTCGGCGCCGACGGACAAGCCGGCGGCGAGGGCAAAGATGCAGATATTGGTAGCTGGCAACCGTAATCGCCGCGGCCAGCGCCACCGTCGTGGCTTCACGCTGCTTGAATTGCTGGTGGTAGTGGCGATCATCGCCATGGCCTCGGCGGGCGTGGGCTTTGCGATGCGTGACACCGGCCAGGTGCAGCTGGAGCGCGACGCTGAGCGGCTGGCCGCTCTGCTGGAGTCAGCGCGCGCGCGCTCAAGGGTCAGCGGCTTGCCGGTGCGTTGGCGCGCGACGCCAGGCGGCTTTCATTTTGAAGGACTGGCGCCTTCGGAGCTGCCGAGCTCAGATCTGCCGGAGCAGTGGCTTGATAAAAACACCAGCGTCGCCGAGACCACGGTCTTGTTGCTGGGCCCGGAGCCCATTATCGAGCCGCAGGCGGTGGTGCTGGTTTCAAGCAGCCAGCCTGGCAAAAGTGTGCGCCTGGCGAGTGACGGCGTGCGGCCATTCGCCGTGCAAGCCCTGGCGCCTTGAAGATGCTCGCAGCACAGACCGTGAAGAAACTCCGGCAGCACGGTTTTACGCTGGTCGAGGTGCTGGTGGCGCTGGGCATTGTGGCGATCGCCTTGACTGCCGGTCTGCAGGCCACCGCCGCCTTGACGCGCAATGCGCAGCGCCAGTCTGACGTGTTGCTGGCCCATATCTGTGCCGAGAATGAGTTGGTCAAGGTGCGCCTGTCCAGACAAATGCCCGATGTCGGTGACAGCAACGTGACCTGTGAGCAGGCGGGTGAGGTCTTTAACGTGGCGCTGGCGGTGCGCGCGACACCCAACCCGAACTTCCGTCGGGTCGATGCCCAGGTGCAGAAAGACGAAGCCACGGTGTTGCGCCTGTCCACCGTGGTTGGACGTTATTAATGGCCCCACGTCGCAGACCGGCCGATTGGCGCGGCTTCACGCTGATTGAGCTGCTGGTCGCCATCGGCCTGATGGCTCTCATGGCCGCCTTGAGCTGGCGCGGTCTGGACGGCATGACGCGAGCCCAGACGCAGATGCGCCAACACGCGGACGACGTGCTGGCGCTGCAAGCGGGCCTGGCGCAATGGGGCGCCGATCTGGACGCCATGGCCAGCCAGCCCAATAGCGCCAGCATTGACTGGGATGGTCGTGCCCTGCGCATCTTGCGCAAGGGCACTGGCAGCGCGGGCGAGGGCCTGCGGGTGGTGGCTTGGGCGCGGCGCAGCGTTGAAGGTAACGGCCAATGGTTACGCTGGCTGTCGGCGCCTTTGACCACGCGCGACCAATTGCAGTTGGCCTGGCAACAAGCCGCCGTGTGGGCGCAAAACCCGAGCGACGACGCCAGAGCGCGCGAAGTGCGCATTGCGGCACTGGACCAGTGGCAAATTTTCTATTACCGTAGTGACGCCTGGAGCAATCCGCTTTCCAGCGCCGGCACCGCCGCGACCGGCCAGGTGCCGACTGTGGCCGCCGTGCCGGACGGCGTGCGGTTGGTGCTGACGCTGGCCTCGGGCCAGGCTGTCAGCGGTGTGCTGACGCGTGACTGGGTGCGTCCGACCATTGGCGGCGGCAAATGAAGGCCCAACGCGGTGCCGCCATCCTGACCGCCATGTTGACCGTGGTGTTGGTCGCCAC